>JANXXH010000060.1 GCA_025350705.1 Gallionella sp. | reverse complement strand
TGGATCAAGCAGCATCTGCGCATCAAGCGCTTCATCGGCAACAGCGAGAATGCGGTGAAAACGCAAATCTGGTGCGCTGTCGCCGCCTACGTGCTCATCGCCATCGTTAAAAAGGAGCTTCAATTGAATGCCTCGCTCTATGCGCTGCTACAGATTCTTTCGGTGTCTGTTTTCGAGAAAACCCCGCTGGATCAGGCTTTCGCTGGCAACGGGCAATTCACAGAACAGACAGATTTCGCCAACCAACTAAATTTGTTCGATTTTTAACCGGACACTACTGTGGTGAGATATAAAACCGCGGAGAAATATTGGATCAGTCCTGGTGTGTTACTGGACGATTCAAAAAGTCAAATTTGGACAGGTCATGTTCCTTCCGGTTACCCAGGGTATTACTGCCTGAAATAAAGCGTGAAAGCTGGTTTGCTGGTAGTAAGACTCAACGCGCGTAGTGTACTTGTCCACCGGGTAAGCATCCACCAGCATAAAATACAAGCCATTGGGAGGAATGTTGCCCATTTCCGGGATGCCCTCAATGACTTTATACTGAACCGTAAGCCGGGTGCGCTCCTTATCGACAATTACTTTGGGTATGAGCTCGATAGTCTGGGTGATATTTACTGCGACCTCCCCGGAGGCATCACGAAAATTTCGCGTGACTTTTTGATGAATGCATTCATCCGCCATTTTATTGAGCATGTTCGAAACCCGTCCTATTGGCAGATTGACCACAAAGGCATCTTTTGTGGAAAGAAGAACTTCTTCCCTGGCGTTCTGAATCAGCAAATCCGCAGTCCGAGGTGAATCTGCGCAGCCTGCAAGCAGTACCACAAAGAAGATAAAGGCGATGAGGTTGGGACGGGACATCTGGGTGCTTTTGCTTGAGGCTATTTATTACTGGCTTCTCAAAAGAAGTCTGGGGTCATAAGTCGGTCATTGTAATACGAAAGACAGCAGACTTTGTTCTAAAAAACACCGCACGCAGGGAGTATCGTAACATGATTATCCGTCGTTTGAAGATGAGCACAGGGAACCCTCTACCGAGATGAAAACCGGGAATTCGAAAGCATTTTAGTCAGCCTGGCCGCTTTGTAACAGTGTTCATTTATGACTGAGCTGGTTATTACGTATACTGCGCACATCCATGCATTTATCCACATGCCCCACAAACAACATTTCCCTGAAAATTCCAATGCTGTCACGATGAACGCTGATCCCGCCACTGGCTGGCCTGTCATACACTGGAATGAAACGGGCGAAGAAAAATCCGCGCGTTGGCGCTCGGAGAGCGGCACGCCGCCGCCCAAGCGCGTCGTGATCGCCGACGATCGCATGACCGCCGATGCCGCATACCGCCTGGCCTGCGAGGGAACAGCGCTACTGTGGCGCGGCGATTTTCAGAACGCGCGCCAACTGCTGCACGCAATGACGCGGCGTGCGAACGAAAAACCAAATGCACGAAAAAGCAAAAAAATCCCCACCTCACCCACCGAAGCCTTCCATCTGCTTCGCCTCGCTCAATCGCAGCGCGCGCGCACTTTGGGGCTGTTGCTGATACCGTTCAATGCAGATCACAGTATTCCGTTACGCCGCGCGCCCGATGTGAGCCAGGCTTGCATGGAAGCTTATGGCACAGAAACAGAAAGCCAACCCTACATCGCATCGCTGCGCGGACTGCAGGGAATCATCGGCGCATACGAGTGGCGCAAGAATGGCGTGGAGATTCCGGCGCTGGGCGCCCGCATCCATCCGCATTACGGCGTGTTCGCACCGATACGCAGCGAATACATCGGGCTGGTGAATGATGTTCCGCTGCCCGAACTGATCGCTACCCATTCATTGGCATTCGATATCGGCACCGGCACCGGTGTGCTCGCCGCCGTGCTGGCGCGACGCGGTATCAAACGTATCATCGCCACCGATCAAGACCCGCGCGCGCTGGCCTGTGCGCGCGAAAATATAGCGCGGCTGAATCTGACCGCACAGGTTGAAGTCGTGCACGCCGATCTGTTTCCTGAAGGGCGCGCCGCACTGGTGGTGTGCAACCCGCCGTGGGTTCCCGCGCGGCCAAGTTCGCCGCTCGAGCACGCGGTGTTCGATCCGGACAGCCGCATGTTGCTGGGGTTCCTCAACGGGCTGGCTACGCATCTGGAGACCGGCGGCGAGGGTTGGCTGATACTTTCCGATCTGGCCGAGCATCTGGGTCTGCGCACGCGCGATGAATGGCTGGCTGCGATCGATGCGGCGGGCTTGAAGGTGCTGGGGAAAACCGATGTGAAGCCGCATCACCCGCGCGTCTCCGATGCCAGCGACCCGCTGCATGCAGCCCGTGCGGCAGAGCTCACCTCGCTGTGGCGGTTATCGGTGAAATAATTACTGGTAATCGCATCAGCGAAAAAACTTGTCGCTCAGCTCAAGCAGGCTGATGAATATCTCGAAGACGATCAGGCCGATCACGTACCACTCCAGCTTGTGCAACTGCCGGTTGTCCCATACATCGGACAGCGTCTGTGCGGTATCCGATATCAGCCCCAGCTTGCGGTCCAGCGCCGATTGCCGCTCTTTCAATTCGAATTCATCTTCCAGACTGGCATACAGCCCCTCCAGATGCGGGAAATTCCACAATGTCTCGGGCTTGTCGCCGATCTCTGCGCGACCTACCATGCGATGTTCGATCAACAGCATGGAGCCGATCTTGGACAACAGATTCTTGGATCCGGCGCTCACCTTGCCATGCGTCGCCAGCTCTTGCGCCAGCGGCTCGATCTTGTCAAATTCCCCGGCGACTTTTTTCTCGTAGAGCGTGAGCACCAGATTCTTGCTCAATGCGTCGGCGATGACCTGCAAATTTTCCAGCGAAATGTTATCCAGCGATACCGCGCCGCTCTGCACGCCGATGCCGCCGGAATGGATCTCCAGCTCCTCGATTTCCGGTACCGGATAGGGATTGGTCAGCAGCGGCTTGAGCGACTCGACGAATCGGGCTTCAGCCGCACTGTTGACCCCAAACAACACAATGACGCCGTAGCGGAACAGCACCGCGATGCCGCCATCGGCATCCACCTGCAGCGTCAGCGGCGTGGTCGCCAGACAGTCTGCGATCTTGAACAGCTTCAGGTCCAGCCGGTCGCCCAGCAACAACGCGCGTGCCTTCAGGTCTTGGCGGTTTTTTAGTTGGAGTTCCATGGATTCACCAGAATGTAATCAGTGACACAGCATATTGAGACTGAAGCACATCGTCAAATAGTTGGAATCCTAATGCCGTGATTTATTAAGATGGATTCTGCATTGGGCAAGGTATAGTGTGCGGCAGCAGCGGTAAGGGGATTATCTCTATCCGCAAAATCATTAGAACCTGATACCTTTATTGCTTTATGAGAATCCCCAAAAGAATCGAACCGCTCGTCGAGGACGGCCTGGTAGACCAAGTGTTGCGTCAGCTCAAGAGCGGCAAAGAAGCGACGGTCTATGTCGTCCAGTGTGGCGGCGAGATTCGTTGCGCAAAAATTTACAAGGAAGCGAACCAGCGCGGCTTCCATCAGGCGGTGCACTACACCGAAGGCCGCAAGGTGAAAAACAGCCGCCAGGCGCGCGCGATGGAAAAAGGCTCGCGCTATGGGCGCAAAGAGCAGGAATCGGCCTGGCAGCGTTCCGAGGTGGACGCCTTGTACAAGCTCGCCGCCGCCGGTGTGCGCGTACCGCAACCCTACAACTTTTACGAAGGTGTGCTGCTGATGGAGCTGGTGTCAGATGAAAACGGCGAACCTGCGCCCAGGCTCAACGATCTGGAGCTCACTCCGGAACAGGCACGGGAATTTCACGCCTTTCTGATCAGGCAAGTTGTGCTGATGCTGTGTGCAGGCATCGTCCACGGCGATTTGTCCGAATTCAACGTTCTGGTCGACGGCAAAGGGCCGGTCATCATCGATTTGCCGCAAGCGGTGGATGCAGCCGCAAACAATAATGCCAGCCGCATGCTGGAACGGGATGTCGATAACCTGGCCAATTACTTCGGCCGATTCGCCCCCGAGCTGCATGCTACCGGATACGGCAAGGAAATATGGGCGCTCTACCAGCGCGGCGAGCTGCTCCCTGACACACCACTGACTGGACGCTTCAAGCAAAACGAAAAACAAGCAGACGTGCGCTCGGTCATGCGCGAGATAGATTCCGCTCGCGACGAACACGCGGCCAAGCTGCGCTACCAGCAGCTCAAGAGAGAAGAAGGCAGGTAGCGGACTTGTACCGCGCGGCTACTCAGCGCCCATACCCTTGACCGGATTTTGACGAAGCGTAACATTGCGTTACGCACTTAACCAAAGGAGAGCAACATGACCAAAACTTCCACAGCAACTCCAACTACCGCCTTGGCTGGTATACCCGTCAAACTGTATGGTGATTTTCCTCAAGTGGGCAAACCGGCACCGGCCTTCTCGCTGGTGAACAAGGATATGCAGGACATCACGCTGGGCAGCTACGCCGGCAAGCGCAAGGTGCTGAACATCGTGCCCAGCCTGGATACACCGACCTGCCAGGCTTCTGCGCGTCACTTCAACAAAGAGGCATCCGGCCTGGACAACACTGTCGTGATCAATATCTCCGCCGACCTGCCCTTCGCGATGGCGCGCTTCTGCAGCAGCGAAGGATTAAACAACGTGGATAATCTTTCCGTCATGCGCGGACGCGAGTTCATGCGCGACTACGGCGTCAAGATTGCGGACGGCAAACTGGCCGGACTCACTGCGCGCGCGGTGATCGTGCTGGATAGCAACAACGTGGTGCGCTATACCGAACTGGTCAGCGATATCAAGAACGAACCAAATTACGACGCGGCGCTGGCGGCATTGAAAGCCATTTAACGATTCGTGGAATGGGTAAATTTCCAATATACCGGTCAAGCGGGCAACATGGAAGTTGAATGAACCGAATTTCGGTTATAATAAATCGAAAATAGGAAATAACTTCAATCACCATTTAGACATGTTCAAATAAGGGGGGGGCATGCAGAACAAAGAAAAACGCAGTGAAGACCGCATTTCGCCGCCAGATCAATCCCGATGGCACTTGATGATTCACGCGCATGGCAAAAGTCATGCGGTACACTCAGTACTCGACATTTCCAGTTCTGGCATTGCTCTGTCCTTCTCCGACGAGCCATTGGACAGCAAAAATCTGTTCATCGAATACCGCAGCCATGTTATCGAATTCAGGGTCGAAGGCTCGGTGATGTGGAAATCAAGAAAAACCAACGCGGCCGGTCACACACTTACCGTACTTGGTGTGAAACTGAAAGACCCCTTATTGCTGGAAGCCATTCAGAGTAGTTACGGATAGTATCGCCTGGTTCTGGTTGTTTCCAAGAACACTTTCGTTCCAATGCTTATTTGGGAAATAAAATGAAGCTGAAAGCATAGATACATTTCAGATGCGCGCTATGCGTACATCTTGCCAGAACTTAGCCCTACCCCTTTAGCCTGACCCTCTGAATTACAACCCCATCAGCAGCAACCACAGCGGCAACGTCAACGCAGACAGCAGCGTGCTCAACATCACTTGCGCGGCGATCGTGTCGCCATCGCCGCCCATGCGTTTTGCCAGCACATAAGCTACGGTGGAAACTGGCAATGCAGCCAGCAATACTGCGATGTGGAAATACGCGCCGTTCAACTTGAATGCCACAGCCAAGCCCCATGCGATGGCTGGCAACATCAGCAGCTTCACCGCCACGCCATACCACAGTGTGCCGGGGTGGCTGTGCAACCCCTGCATGCGCAGCCCGGCGCCGACCGCGATCAAGCCCATCGGCAGTGAGGCTTGCGCCAACAAACCCAGCGTGGCATCGAACATCTTTGGCAAATGCCATCCGGCAATACTGAAGACGATTCCGCCCGCAGTGGCAACGATCAACGGATTGAGCAAAATCTCCTTGAGCCAATGGCTCTCGCTGTGGCGCGCCAGCATCAACACCGACGCGACGTTCGCGAGCGGTACCATGAAGCCCATCAACAAACCGATCGCGGCGAGTCCGGTCTGTCCGTGCAATCCACCGGCAATCGCGAGACCGACATAGCTATTGAAGCGGAATGAAGATTGGAAAGTTGCCGAGTACACTTTGGCCGGCGCGTGGAAAAGATATTTCGCAACGTAGCCCAGTGCGATACCAGAACACATGAACAGCGTGGTGACCATCAGCATCGGCGTTGCTGCGCCCAGATCGATATTGAAGTGCGACAGCGTGCCGAACAGCAGCGCGGGAAAAAACACGTAATAGACGAGTTGATCAAGCTGCGGCCAGAAATCTTCGCGCAGGCCGAACCAGCGGCGCATCGCAACACCCAGCAGGATCAGCAGGAAGATCGGAATGATAATTTGCGCGACGGACATGGTTGTTCAGCACCCCGGAAATATCATGCATTGAGCGGGACCGGACGAACTTCCAAGGCCGACCCCTTTTAATTGCAATCCATGATAATCTAATACCAACACATAAGGAGGAAGTAAACATGACTAGGAAAATTCACATCGGTATCGCCGTTCTCGCTGCGGCATTCATCACCAGCGGTTGTGTCAGCACCAGCGAGTTTGAAAAAATGCAAGAAGGAAAGAATGCGGAGATCCAATCGCTGCAGAAGCAGAAGACGGCATTGGAAGAGCAGAAGGCTGCACTTGAAAATCAAACGTCCGCATTGGTAGGGCAAAAGTCGGAATTGGAGCAGAAGAACATGGCCACGCAGCAACAGGTCGGTTCCCTTGAGCAACAGAAGGCCGCTTTGCTCGCAGCCAGCCAAGAGCGGCAGAAGCAGTACGATGCGCTGGTGCTGAGCCTGTCGAAGGAAGTGGAGAAGGGCCAGCTCCAGGTGCGGCAGTACAAGGACATGCTGTCAGTGGATCTGGCCGAGCAGATATTCTTCGACTCCGGCCGTGCGGCGCTCAAGGCGGGTGGCAAGGACGTATTGAAAAAGGTCGGCGATGCGCTGAAAGGATATGAGAACAAGATCATCCGTGTCGTGGGTCATACCGACAACGTGCCGATAGCCAAGGCACTGCAGGATACGTTCCCGACCAATTGGGAGCTCTCGGTCGCGCGGGCGACCAACGTGGTGCGCTTTCTGCAGGAAGTCGGCATACCGCCCGAGCGCATGGTGGCATCCGGAAGGAGCGAATACGATCCCGTGGCCGCGAACGATACTCCGGAAGGAAGGCAGAAGAATCGCCGCATCGAGATCATGCTGATCGACAAGAGCCTGTCAGACGAAATTAAAAAGTCGAACAAGTGACGCCCGTTTCCGCATCGCGCTCATAATCAGGCAATGCCGTAGCTTGTAGCAGGAGGTGATTGAGACTCCGTTTCCAATCGCCTCCAAAAGGTTACCAAAAGAAATTTGATGCCGAGCCGAGCTCATTGATCTTAATCAAGCTATGCGTATCCGATCTGCCTGCCTTTTATTCTTTGGCACATTGTTTTTTGGCGGCTGGCCAGCCACGCTCCATGCTGCCCCGCTTGAACAAATGCCGCCGACATCCGTTTCTTCAGCATTTTTGCTGGTTGCCAGCCAAAAAATCACGGGCCCGATGTTCAACAAGACCGTCCTCATGGTGATCCGACATGGCAATTCCGGGCCACTCGGCGTTATCGTCAATCGTCCGCAAAGCCTTACACTCGACAAGATATTCCCCGCGTATCCAGCGGCCCAAAAGTTCAGCCTGTTTAATGGCGGGCCCGTCTATCCCGAACAATTATTCTATCTGGTTCGTGGCGGGGATGATGTTGCAAAAGGATCCGTGATGATCTCCGCAAATATCTATCTTGCCTTTGATACAACACTGCTGGGCGAATTGCTGGGCGGGAATCGACGCTACACGGATTTGCGCGTGATGCATGGGGTGGCAGCATGGGCACCGGGGCAATTGGAAAACGAAATCAAACGTGGTGATTGGTACGTCATGCCATTCGAGGAGGCTGTCATTTTCGATCTCCCCCCGTCTGAAATTTGGCAGGAATTACACAACCGTGCAAATCGCGCCCAGCAATTTTAAATATCATAAAGGCACCTCTAAAAATTCAGAGTTCGCCCAAATGCAAGGCGCGGAAGTTGGGATGAAATCTGGATTTTTAGAGGCGCCCACAAATGTATGCGCATCTTCATGCTTTTGCCAGCGCCTGCAACACCGCCTTGAGCAACTGCCAGCAGCGCGCGACAGATGCGATCTCGACACTTTCGCCGGGCGCGTGCGCGCCGCGTATGTCCGGGCCGAACGAGATCATGTCCAGATGCGGATGACTTGCAGCGAGCAGGCCGCATTCCAATCCTGCGTGGATCACCTGCAATCCGGCGGGCTGACCGAATTGCGCGGTGTACACCTGTTGGCACAGATCAAGCAAAGGCGACGACGGGTTCGGCGTCCAGCCCGGATACCCGCCATCCTTCCACGACTGCAAATCGTGAGCGTTAGCGTAAGAGACCAGCTTGTCGGCCAGCGCATCCGCGTGGGCATCCTGCAACGAGCGTACCTTGAACGTCGCTTTGAACATGCCTTGTTCCAGCGCGACCACACCGAGATTGGATGAGGTGTCGGTCACGCCGGGGAAGTCATCGCTGATGCGCGAGACACCGTTTGCAGCGATGTCGAGAAATGCGAGTATCCGGCCGCGCTCTGCGTTTGGGATTGATTTGCCAAAAGAAGCGTATTCTGCATGCGCAATGGACGTGTCCGTTGGCGTATCGTAATGCTCGCACATGAAAAACACATTCGCATCCGCTTCCGCGAACCGCGCCTGCCATGCCTCGTGCCGATGTCGCACCCATTCGTCGATACTTGCTGCCATCGTTTCGGACAGCGCGCATACAGCGTACGCCTCGCGCGGGATCGCGTTGCGCGCCGTGCCGCCCTTCATCTCGATCAAGCGCACATCGGTGTGTGCGGACAGATCGCGCAGCGCTTCCGCCAGCAGCTTGATCGCATTGCCGCGCCCGAGATGGATGTCGATGCCGGAATGGCCGCCGCGCAGACCGGACACTTCAAAGCGCAGCAGCGCATAGTCCGGAGGCACCTTCCCCTGCGTGCATTCGTGGCGCACCCCCACATCTATACCACCCGCGCAGCCAAGATAAAAATGCCCCCACTCTTCGGTGTCGAGGTTGATCAGCGTCTTGCCGTGCAACGTGCCTGTCGCCAGCCCGCGCGCGCCGTCCATGCCGCACTCTTCATTGATGGTGAGCAACACCTCCAGTGACGGATGGGTCAGGCCCGGCTCTTCCAGTGCGGCCAGCGCAAGCGCGACACCGATGCCGTTGTCCGCGCCCAGCGTGGTGTCCTTCGCGATGACCCAGCCATCGCGCACAGCAACTCTAATAGCATCGTGCTCGAAGTCGTGCGCTGTTCCGGTGTTGGCTTGGCACACCATGTCGAGATGGCCTTGCATGATCACGCCGGGTTGTCCTTCGCAGCCGGGGCTGGCGGGCTTTTTCAAGATCAGGTTGCCGACCTTGTCGACGATGGCGTTGATGCCGCGCGACTGCGCCCATTCGACAAGGTGCTCACGCAGCGCTGCTTCACGCAATGAAGGACGCGGGATTTCGCATAGCGCCGCGAAGTGCGACCAGACAGAATGAGGTTGCAGGTTGTTCAGAGGAGAGGGCATGTTATTCAAAAACCACTACAATAATAAGAGTAGTACGCTGGCGGTGTGCTTGCGAACCGCAGCCTACGCGCTGCCACAAATAATGCCGAGTTCAGACCTTGATCGCCCGTGTCAGCAGATACTCGTGACGGATGACATTGTCGTGCAGATATTCGCCCAGCACTTCATCCATTTCATTCCGCCACGCTTCTAGTCTTGCGGGTTCTTGCTGTAGTGCCTGCACCGTGCGGACGAAAGGTCCGGCTTTGGCTTCCTGGAACAAACGCAAATGTTTCGGGGTCAGCGCCGGGATACCCATGATGCCCCGCTCGGAGTGCAGGCGTTTCACGCTGTCCCCCAGCCGTTGCCGTACGACACCGACATCGCCCCACAACACCGGCGATGGCACGCCCTGCGGCGGCGGAATATATTTCGCGATCAGGCTGAACTGGCGGCCGATCAACTGCTCGCCGGGCCAGGTGGCGAAGGCGATGGTGCCGCCGGGTTTCAGCACGCGCAGCATCTCGCTTAGCGCTATCTCGGGCCGTGGCGCGAACATATGCCCGAACTGGCTCAACACCACATCGAAAGAAGCATCCGGAAAAGGCAGCGCCTCGGCATCTCCCTCATGCCAGGCGATATCGTCGTGGCCGATCACCGCAGCGCTTTCCCGCGCCTGCGCGAGCAGCGCGGGAGTCAGGTCGAGACCGGTCACCTTTGCGCCGATACGCCGCGCCGTGATCGCCACCACGCCGGTCCCCGTCCCCACATCCAGCACAGCATGACCGCCCTTAACTCCCGCATAGCGCACCAGATGTCCGGCCACAGGAGTCGTGAAAACGGCCATGTCGCCGAAGTTTCCCATGGTCCAGGTTTCACGTTGCTTGGATTTGAATTGCTCGATTGGATCAGTGCTCATGTTTATTTTCCTGCTAAGAACCAATTCTCAAAACGGACTTACGATTTCCCGAATAACTCATCGAGAGGATTCTTGCCCGCCGGAGCGTTGCCGGAAACGCGATTCGCGGTGAACTCCTCCTCGATGTTGTCGCGATAAAAACTCCAGGCCGCGCCCGAGCTGCTGAGACGGTGCCAGATATCTTCGCCGACGCCGCCATACCGCAACGTGCTGCCGTCGTCGAGCTGGACCTGCAGCAACCGGGCACGCGCGTCGTAGCCGATGGCGCGCAACCTGCCCGAATTGATCTGCTTCATTTCCATCGGTCTTTCACCGCATATTATTGCTCAAGTTCCGTGGCGAGTTTGAATGCCTGTTCAGCCTCTGATGAGCTGCCTTGCGCGACACGGGCATTGCCGATAACCCGCCAATTCAATGCTTGCAAATGACGTTCCCGCCCGGCGAAGCTGATCGATTTTTGAGCGACGGATATGGCCTGCGCATACTGGCCTTGATCCAAGCGCAGTTGCGCGAGCTCGTGCCACAGCCAGGCGTTGCGCGGTTCGATGCGCAGTGCGCGTTCCAGTGATGCGCCTGCCGCTTCGCGTTGGCCTGCCCCGGTGTCGAGCCGCGCCCGATCCAGCAATGCAAGCACGGCCTGGTTGCCTGATACGAGTGCTTTGGGCACCGGCTCAACAGCAACTTGACCGGGTAACACTTCTTTGGGTATCGCCTCGGGCGTAGCCGTGACCGTTGCAGGTGGCTGTGTAGTCACGCTGGCACATCCGCCAAGCAACAACAGCAATGCCGGGATGAATATCAAACTGGATCGAATCATCAATTGAATAACCTCTGGAACCAGCTTTTCTTTTCTGTCCCTGGTTTGAACCCGGGCTTTACTTCAGTCTTAACGGCCGGGTTGTCGTGTGCGTCAGCAGACGATGCACAGTTCGTCGATACTTCGGTCGGCGCCGATCCCTTGATGAAGGGCAAGAGCAAGGCTGTTTTACATTCTCCGTTATAACGCAGTCCGCTGGCCGGGTCGATAGTCACCAGCTCGATATCTTCCGGCACGGTGGGCAATAGCGGCTCAGGCTGGATACTCTTCATCATCTCACCCCAGACGGTCATCGCGCCAGAGGCACCGGTCAAGCCGGAGGACTTGTTGTCATCCCTGCCTACCCACACCACCGCAACAAGATCACCGGTATATCCGGCGAACCAGCTGTCGCGCAGATCATCCGTGGTGCCGGTCTTGCCGGCCACATTCATTTCAGCAGGCAGCCAATTCGTCAGCGACTGTGCGGTGCCCTCGCGCACCACGCCCTGCAAAGCCGCAGTCAGCAGATAGACAGGCGCCGGTGCGGCGACGGGTTCAACGTTAAGCGGATAACGTTGCAGCGGTTTACCCTCTGCGGTGACGATCTCGCGAATAGCGCGCAAAGGAGTGCGGAAGCCGCCGTCGGCAAAGGTCTGATAAAGCTGCGCCACCTCGATCGGCGAAAGTTCATAGGCGCCGAGCAGTGATGAGGCAAAGGGAGGAGGCCGCCGCTCGATGCCGAACTTTGGTAACTTGTCGAGGATACGATCCATGCCGAGCTCGATACCGAGGCGCGCGGTCGATACATTGTACGAATGAGCCAGCGCAGTGCGTAACTGTACATTGCCGTGGAACTGGTGATCGTAGTTCTGCGGTTTCCAGTCGCTGGTGCCGCGCTGGCTCCACACCAGCGGGCTGTCATCCAGCGGCGTGAGCAGCGTATAGCGATTTGGATTTTCCAGCGCGGTCAGATACACGATAGGTTTGGCAAGCGAGCCGATTTGCCGCTGCGCATCAATGGCACGGTTATATCCGGCGTAGCGTGCTTCGCGCCCACCTACCAGTGCCTGCACTTCGCCGGTCTGTGTGCTGCTTATCACCACAGCACCCTCCAGCGTGTTGGCGGGGATCCTGTGTGCTTTTTCGATTTGTACAAGGCGCTGTGACAATGCTTCCTCTGCATGACGCTGTGTACGCGGGTCGAGCGTGGTAAAGATCCTCAAGCCTTCGCTGCGAAGATCCTCTTCGCGATAATCGCGCTGCAACTGGCGGTGTATGAGTTGCAGAAAAGCAGGGTATGGCGAGGTGCCCGCAGGCGCGCGATGAACCACCCCCAGCGGTTTCTGGCGGGCAGCTATAAACTGTGTCTGCGTGATGGATTTAAGCTGCGCCATTTCCTGCAACACGATGTTGCGCCTCTGCAGCGCCCGCTCCGGTTTTTTGCGCGGGTCATATACACCCGGGCCTTTCACCATACCAACCAGCATAGCGATCTCGTGCAACTCCAGCCGGTCGAGCGGACGATCAAAATAGAAATAGCTGGCCAGACCGAAGCCGTGAATGGCGCGGCTGCCATCCTGCCCGAGAAAGATCTCATTCAGGTAGGTTTCGAGAATTTCCTCTTTGCTGTAATGCATCTCCAGCAGCAGGGCCATCAACACTTCGGTTCCCTTGCGCGTCAGCGTGCGCTCGGATGTCAGGAAAAAATTCTTAACGAGTTGCTGGGTGAGCGTGCTGCCGCCTTCGATGCGCTGCCCGCTGATCGTTTTGAGCAAAGCGCGTGCGATACCGCGCGTGTCGATACCCCAATGCGTAAAGAATTTTCTATCCTCGACTGCGATCAGCGAATCGATCAGCGGTTTGGGAACCTGGTCAAGCCTCAACAACGCCCGGTCTTCGTTGTGTCCGGGATAGATGCCGCCAATGACAGGGGGCTCGATGCGCAATATAGGCAGATCGAGGTCAGTGCTGCCGCGTTGCTGAAGCAGCTTCACCTTGCCGTCGGCGAATTCGACGCGCAAATGCTGCGTGGCTTGCGGGCCATCCCAGAACACAAAATCCCTGGTCGTGAACTCAAGCCCGTTCAAGGTAAATTTATAAGTTGCCGCTTCGTTCGGCTCCGGGCGCTCGTGAAAACCGAGCGCTTGCAGCTCCTCCGCAAATTGTCCGGAGGTCAGCTTCAGCCCCGGATACACTTCCAGCGCACGGCCGTAAACACGGGCCGGCAGCGCAAACTTGCGGCCGTTAAAAGCATCGCGGATGGTAACGTCAAGATAGAAAATATAGCCGGACAGCGCCAGCAGTAGCAGCAGCGCGACCAGGCGCACCGACTTGCCATACGATTTGAAGTTGGGGTTTAAGTGGAATTTGTTCCGGAATGAAAAGGGAAACGGCACTATATTTTTACCTGTAAGAACGGTTATTGTCTGATTGTATATTGGCTATGGGCAAGCCGTCGAACAGAAACTGGAGCATCAACGGGCGCAGTGCAGGCTAAGCGCACGCCACGCCGAATTGACTTTCTTCATTTTAATCGTGGAATTCCGGAACTATTTCAAGGCTGGAACCTTTGCTTCATCAGTTCCGGCTTGTTGCTGCTTGCACATCGTATTAACTTCATCCAGTGCATCCTTCAGTCTTGCCGCATCATCTGATGAGTTAACAATAAGCAGTATCCTGATCTTGTCTGTGACCACATTGCCCCATTCATTATCTTTCGCATATCCATACTCATCTGCTATCCAAAAATCGTCGCGAGGTGCATCCCAGTAAGCCACCGACCCATGTGTAGTGTATTTTGTATAGTTACCCTCTCGTAAATTTAGCACCGATATGGAAATATTATTGCCGCCCTTGTTCTTGCTCTCCTCAAAATAAACGGCTACCCCGGTAAGCTCTCCCCCCTTGGAAGTGATTTTTCCCAATATGCCGAGCTCTTCCCGATTGATTTTCCGGAAATCAATAACCGAGTTGATCTTGAAATCCTTCCATGTAGAAAAGAAATTGCCGTATTGGATGTGCAAAACTTCGTCAATAACTAACCGGCACCCTTCAAATTTTGCAGTCCTTGCTATGCCTTCAGGGTTTCTGTTCAATGGGGTCGTTGTTTCCACAGTCTTGGCCAATAGATCAACGATCAATTTTTGGGGTGCTGAGAGCTTTGAATTACCTTGTGGCTGATCCCCGGATGTATTTCCATCAACAGGTTTGAGCGCGTTTGCTGATGCGGGAGAAGCCGTTGCGTTTACTTGCGCTCCGCCTTCAATCTTGCAAGCCTCTGCAGGGAGTTGAACTACCGTCCCCCCTTTGAGCCTGCAATCGATCGCCATATCCGCAGCATGGCCGATGCCGAGCGGTGCGAGAGCAAGCAGTATCAAGATGGCTGGGTGCAACAATTTCGTTAACATGCTTGATCTCCTTGAGATGTTTTGAGGCTAACCCCGAAAATTTGCTGACATAACAGACA
>JANXXH010000034.1 GCA_025350705.1 Gallionella sp. | reverse complement strand
TGCTGACCAGCCCAAGAGGGCGCTCTAATCCTCGCGTGGTCAAGCGACGAACAAAACAGTATCTGCCGCGCAAGGGTAATGAGATTTTAAATATCCGGCAGGATTGGACGCCGAGGATTGTTAAGTGAACAGCATTGGGCCTGTCCCTGATTGCTCTGCCCAAATTTCGCGCCTGTTTGTGCATCCCGTCAAATCATGTGCGGGGGTTGAGGTGCGCGAGGCATTGTTGACCGATACGGGATTGGAGCTGGATCGGGCCTGGATGGTGGTGGATGCGCAAGGCGTATTTGTGACGCAGCGCGAGCAACCCCGCCTGGCTCTGGTTCGCCCGCATATCAAACCCCATGAGCTGGTGCTGAGCGCGCCCGGCATGCAGGCCTTGCACATCGCGCTTGATCGGGTGATGCCAGATGTTGCATTGAAGCAGGCTGTCCCAGTGAAGCAGCTTATTTCAGTAAAGCTTTGGGATGATGAATTTCCCGCCTTCGATATGGGTGACGAGGCTGCGCATTGGTTCACTGCTTTCCTGGCGATGTCCGAAGCTGCGAATCAAACTTCCCGGCCCCGCACTTATCGACTAGTCCGATTTGATCCCGCGCACCGGCGTACTTCCAGTCTGGATTGGACAGGAGGTGTGCAAGCCCTTAACCTGTTCAGCGATGGATATCCACTATTGGTGCTCAGCGACGCATCGCTGGCAGAACTGAATGAGCGATTGGTCGCCGCAGGCCATGCCAGCGTCAGCATCGAACGATTCAGGCCCAACATTGTGCTGTCAGGACTGCATGCGCACGATGAAGACAGGCTGGGCGTGATGCACGTCGAGGCAGGCGCTGAAGAAGTTTTGCTAAAACCGGTCAAGCCCAGTCCGCGCTGTCCCATCCCCAATGTTGATCCGCACACTGCTACAATCAGCAGCGAAGTCGGCGATACCCTGCAAAGCTATCGGCAGGATGCCCGTGTAGAGGGCGCGGTGACTTTTGGCATGAACACCATCGTCCTGCAGGGTGTCGGGGCTACTTTGCAAGTGGGGCAGACAGTGACGGCGGATTTTGATTTTGGTTGACTGACTGCGGAGAAGAAAATCAAGCCTTGGCCTCCGAAGATGCAAGCATGCAAGATGGCATAAGAGGCGACATATGATTGTGTAGAATTCCGCAGCATGGGGAGAGGCAATGGCTGACAAGAAGCTGGTGGCTCAAAAGATAACTGACAAGAAGTTGATCGCGTCTGTAGAGCAGATCGAACCGCAGATATTTCTTATCCGTGGTCAGAAGGTCATGCTTGACGATGATTTGGCTGCGCTCTACGAGGTTGAGGTCAAAGTATTGAATCAAGCAGTCAAACGAAATCTTGACCGTTTTCCGGAAGATTTCATGTTCCAGCTTACCGCCGAAGAAGCTTTGCTTTTAAGGTCACAAATTGTGACCTTAAAAAGTGGGCGCGGGCAACACCGAAAGTACTCGCCCAACGCCTTCACCGAGCAGGGAGTCGCGATGCTCTCCAGCGTTCTGCACAGCGACCGCGCCATCCACGTCAACATCGAGATCATGCGCGCCTTCGTGCGTTTGCGGCAGATGCTTTCCACCAACGCCGAACTATGGATGAAACAACTAGCCATTCGACTAGGCTGCCAAAGACCGCAGCCAAGTCGCTGGTTATCCCGTAAGCTGGCCGCACTCGAAAAGAAATACGACATCCAGTTCAAGGCGGTTTTTGTAGCCATCCGCGAACTCATGACGCCTCGCGAACGCAAGAAGAAGCGCCCGATCGGCTTTGCGCCTTGCGAAAAATGAAGCTGTCCCACTTTATTCGTGCTGTTTACGGTTCGCAAGCTCACCGCGAATGATACCTGTGCAGAGCTTTCTGACGGTTGAATCAACTTGACTATATACGGCATTGCCGTATGATCCGTTTATGCTCACCGTCGCAGAAACCGAAATTTTCAGCCGATACGTTTCCGACTATTGGTCGGAAGAAGAGCGTGGCGAATTCGCCGCGTGGATCGCAGAGCACTATGACGCCGGTGACGTGGTACGGGGTTCCGGCGGTTGCCGCAAAGTAAGATGGGCGCGCAAAGGAACCGGCAAAAGTGGCGGGGTTCGCGTGATCTCACAACATGTTTGCGGACGGAACAATCTGGCTGTTGCTGATCTATGCAAAGAACGAGCACGAAAACATCCCCGCCCATATATTGAAAGCTGTGAAGGATAAAATAACATGCCCATGACAACCAAGGAACTGAAAAAGCGCGACGCGAAACGCGACCTCGGCGCGGAACTGCTGGAATCCGTGCAGCAAATGAAAGTCCGCCGCGCCGGAAAGACTCACAAGATTACTGTCTCGCCGGTCGTCTCTGCCCGCATGAAATCCGGCTTGTCTCAATCCGCCTTTGCGAAACTGCTCGGCGTTTCCGTGCGCACGCTGCAAGATTGGGAACAAGGCCGACGCGAACCCAGCGGCGCGGCCAAGACGCTCATCGCTATCGCTGAGCGCAGGCCGGAAGTCCTTCGGGAAGCCGCCGCTTAATGATCATAGTGATGGTGATCATGAAAGTAATTCGAGCTAGGCACCTTTAATCGCTTCCCTTTAATTGCTTTGCATGGCTAATCTTCCATACCGTGGCGTCCCCAAGATCGGCCGCAACGATCCATGTTTTTGTGGCAGCGGACGTAAGTTCAAATTCTGCCACGGTGGAGTGCAGCATACCCTCCCAGCCCTGCTTACTCACGATAAGATAGAAAAGGAAATCGTTGAGCAGGGACAACGGCATTTCGAGAAGCATAAGGCCCATGAACTACAACGCCAGAAACAACAAGGGTTGGGGCGAGCGATAATTTCGATTGAACACAAGAGTTACCGCTTCGTCGCTGTCGGGAGCAAGTTGCACTATGGAAAATGGAAGACTTTTTCCGATTTTCTGGGCAATTACATCAAGCAAACGTTAGGCGGAGAGTGGGGTAATGCCGAAATTGCAAAACCTCTGGCAGAACGTCACCCTTTAATGCAGTGGTACGACAAGATTTGCCGCCTTCAAGCTGCGCATGCTAAAGAGCCAGGAGCCTTATTCTCCATGCCCATAACTGGCGCAGTATCTGCCTATAACCGGCTTGCTTATAACTTGTATCTCATCGCCCACAACGGTAAGGACATCCAAACCCGGCTTATCGCGCGGCTGAAAAACAAAGAAAACTTCCAGGGGGCATTCTTTGAAACCCAAGTCGCGGCATGGCTGATAAAGGCGGGCTTCGAGTTGGAATATGAAAATGAAACTGACGGTTTGACAACACACTGCGAATTTACGGCTACTTATATTGCAACGGATGAAAAATATTCCGTCGAGGCTAAGTCGCGGGCTACGAAACCAGGTGGTTCAGTGCGCACGCCTGTTGGCAGACAACTAGGTCAGGCTCTAACAAAAAAAGCAGAACACCGAAGACTTGTATTCCTTGACCTGAACAAAGCGTTACATACACGCGAACAGGCAGACAGAGCCTTCGACCGTGCTGATCAAATTATTGGCTCTTCCGAGACAATGGAGATTGAAGGTGCGCCGGCACCACCGGCTTACGTTTGCATAACGAATATGAATGACCAGTACGCACTCGATACATCTGCCCTTGCGACGATGATCTTGTTTCGAGGTTTTAAAATAGATGACTTCATGGGGGTAGAGTTTCCGTCGCTGCGGGATGCGGCCCGAGCACGGGAACGCCACTGGCCTATGTTTCAGCTTTTCAAATCAATAGAGCAGCATCGCGAAATTCCTCAAACATTCGGCGGTGAGCTACCCTCGGAAGTTTTCGCACCTAACCCACAGCCAAGATTACAGATTGGTCAGTTCTATGCTGTACCCGGACCCGATGGGATTGAAGTCAATGCGAAGCTTACGCAAGCAACGGTTGTAAATGATAAAGCCTTTTGCGCTCTTCATGATCCAGCGACCGACGAGTCATTTCTCGTCACATTCGACATGACACCTCCAGAGCTAGAAGATTATGCCAAGCACCCTGATACCTATTTCGGAGTGTATCAACAGCAAACTCGGAAGAGCGAGACCGCGATGGATTTGTTTGATTTCTTCGTCGACGGTTATCGGGATACCCCGAAGGAACGACTTATAGAGCTGTTGGCACATTATGCCAATCAAGAAGGTCTCTATGATATGTCTCAGAAGGAGTTGGTAGAACTTCTTGCCGAGAGCTATACAATGAGTGCTATTGCAAATGGTTTTGCTGTTAAGCCGTTACGAAAAACAAAAGGAAACAACTTCAAATAATAACTATGGCCAACTCCACCGAAAAAATCTGGGATAGTGAACGCCAGCGGCGCAACCAGAAGTTGTCTCGCGCTGCATCGGCGCTGGGCGCGTCGCTGCGCGACAAAGTAGTGTCCGCCGATTTGGCAGTGCGCCTGCTTGAAGCCGTGCTCGAAGCGGGTGACCGCGTATGCCTGGAGGGCAACAACCAGAAGCAGGCCGACTTTTTGGCCCAGGCCCTGGTGCAGGTTGATCCGCAAAAAATCCATGGGCTGCACATGGTGCAATCCGTGCTGGCACTGCCGGAGCACCTGGATATTTTTGAGAACGGCGTGGCCAGCAAACTGGACTTCAGTTTCTCCGGCCCGCAAGGCGCGCGACTGGCCCGGCTGGTGTCCACTGGCAGCATCCAGATCGGAGCCATCCACACCTACCTGGAGCTGTTCGCCCGCTATTTTGTGGA
>JANXXH010000021.1 GCA_025350705.1 Gallionella sp. | reverse complement strand
TTCGTTGCGTAGTATTCATGTCGGGCGCCGATGGTGTCTTTAGAACCTCCATCTTGCCAGCAATGGCCGCCCATCTCTATCTCTTTTTGCACCACATTCGGCGGTTAATTCAACCTAGGTAGGGGGTTTTGCAATTACCTCTTACGTAGGCGACTTTGACAGATAGGTGTAGGGCTCAACACGGCGATAATTGTCCAGCAATTCAGCATTAAGCCGCCACTTGATTTCATCCTCTTGCTGCCAGCTACTGAAAAGATTTTTTCCAATGAGCCATGCCACCTTGTGCCTATGGCAAACCCCATAATGGCTGCGCTCTACATTCAGAACGTCAGGCGGTTTGCGGCATTTAGGGCATAGTCCCATCCAATCATCCTGTTTATCAGGAAAGCTAATTATCGTTCCCATAATTGCCTTGTGCCTCTCTGCTTTGGGCTTATCAAGTTGAAGCTCCATAATAGGCACGAAGTCGGGATTCGGCCTTTGCATCCGCGTCAATTTAAAATCACCAGTTGGCATTCATAAGGTGACTTGATCCATAACCGTGAAGGTGATGCTTTCCGGGTGATGTTGTCCGGGTTTGGCGATGACCCATATTAATTCGGGTATCGAAATGATCAAATAGGCAAATGAAGCCACGCTTGACGAGCCGGGAAAAAGCGGGCCGGCCTGTGGATATACCCACAAATAAAGTGTGACCAGAAAAACGAAAACGAAGCTTATGAGTGCTTGCCCCAGTTCAACATCTTCGCGGAGTCGCGTTGAGATTATTGCTCGCATAAGGTTTCGCAAAGTCAGATTCGAATCCGCAATTAAATTGAACAAGTACATTGTTAATTAAAGAATCAAAAATAATGACACTGCCCACGCTTTGGGCAGCGTGCATCGCGTTATACCATAGATCATAGATCAGGCAGGCGGACAAGTAATTGTGCTGTGCATACTGATTGATGGCAGCTCTTGCCATGGCAGGTGAAGGCAAGCAGCGATTGCGCCTGCTTTTCAATCGGAATACAATGCCGACCATCAGCGAATATATCGTTAGTTAATTCACATTGTGTTGAGCCATGCCAGCAAGTAAAGCCAAAAAAGCACCCTCCAACAAAATCGTCATCCTCGACGTTGCCGAGGAGTTGTTTGTCGAACATGGATACCGGGAAACGACGGTGTCGGATATTGCAAAACGTGCGGGTATGTCAGCGGCCAATTTGTACCGGCATTATGAGAACAAGGAAGATATCGCTGCCGCTTGCGCCCATCGTTGTATTGAAAAAAAGAATGCGGCGATGCGCGATGTATTACATAAAAGAAAGTTGAGTGCGGCGGAGCGGCTGGAGGAGTTTATTGTGGCGCTGTTGCGCTATACCCATGAAGAGACGCAGAACAGGCCAAAGATTAGCGAGATGATCGGGGTGGTGATCCACTCCCGACCTGAAGTGGTACATACCATGCTATCCAATCTGCAGTCCATGATCGCCGAGATTCTGGCGCAAGGAAATGCTCAGCAGGAGTTTGCGGTGGAGAATGTGGTCGATATGTCTGAAATCGTGCACGCCTCGATCGCCATTTTTTGCACACCCTTGTTCATGCAGCTTTATTCTCTCCCGGAATTCGAGCGGCGCGCCCGCGAAATGGCTAAATTGCTGGTACAAGGATTGGCGCGCAGGTAGACTTTTTCTTCAGCTTGCATATATGTGAATAAATATGTATATTATTCACATTCTGTAAAACTTCATGGGAGATGACATGCGTGGATATATCGGAAGGGTTTTGCATTATCGCTGGCTGGTGATCGCGTTGACGGTGGTGATCACCGGGCTGGCCATTTCCCAGGCGCGCAATCTGCGCGTCATCATCGATCCCAACACCATGTTGCCGCAGTCTCATCCCTATGTGTCGACGACACTGAAAGTCGAAAAGATCTTCGGCTCGAAATATATCGTCGTCATCGGCGTGACGCCCAAGAGCGGGGATATCTACCAGCCTGCGGTATTGGCCAAGATACAACGCATTACTTCCGGCATGCTGCAAAGCCCGGGAGTCGTCAAGGAAAATATCCTCAGCCTGTCGGCGCGCCGCGCGAAAGACATCGTGGGCACGAAAGAGGGCATGGAAGTCAGACCGATGATGGCGACCATCCCGCAATCGGCTGAGCAAATGGCGCAACTCAAGGCGGCGCTGCACCGGAATTTGGCTTATCTGAATTCCATTGTTTCGCAGGATGAAAAAACCGCCACGGTCATCGCAGAATTCAGGGATACGCCGGGCGGCTTCCGCAGCATGATGGCGGCGACCAATCTGGTCGTCGACAAGGAGCGCGATGCCACGGTGGATATTGCGATAGGTGGCATGCCCGTCTTCTTGTCGCGCATCGAAATGTTTTCCGAGCGCATGGGTATTTTGCTGCCGCTCGCGATCCTGCTGGTCGGGCTGATCCTGTTCGAGGCGTTCCGCACTTTTCAGGGCATGATATTGCCGTTGATCACCGCGATACTGGCGGTTGCATGGGGTGTCGGAACGATGGGGGCGGTGGGTGTGCCGATGGATGTCTTCAATGCTACCACACCTATCCTGATACTGGCGATATCGGCGGGACACGCCGTGCAATTGCTGAAACGCTATTACGAAGAGTATTACCGTATCCTGGATGGCGGCGCGACGCCGCGCGAAGCCAATAAACTGGCCGTGATCGAGTCTGTCGTCAAGACCGGCCCGGTGATGATCGTGGCTGGAACGGTCGCGGCACTGGGCTTTTTCTCGCTGGTCGTATTCGAGATCACCACGGTACGAACCTTCGGCGTGTTTACCGGCATAGGCATCACTGCCGCGCTGATCCTGGAAATGACATTTATCCCTGCATTGCGCTCGCTGTTCACCCCGCCCGGCGAGAAAGAGCGAAAAGCCGAACGGCGTGTGCGCATCTGGGATCGCATCACTTCGGCGATCGCAAATGTAACGTTAAACCATAGGCGGCGTGTCTATTGGGGAGTCGCGATACTGGTGGTCACCGGTCTGATCGGCATGAGCCAGGTGGTCACCAACAATTCAACCAAATCCTATTTTGCAGAAGATCTGCCGTTCAGGCTGGATGACCAATTCCTGAACGAACATATCGGCGGTACCAACACGCTGGCCTTGCTGATCGAAGGCAGGAACGAGGATGCGATCAAGGATCCCAAAGTGTTGCAGGCGATGGATGACATCCAGCATTTTCTCGAACAGCAGCCCTACATCGGCAAGACGGTATCGATGGCCGACTTCATCAAGCGCATGAATCAGGCGATGCACAGCGACGATCCGGCGTTCTATAAGATCCCGGACGATGGAAATCTGATCTCGCAATATCTGCTGCTGTATTCGATGTCGGGCGAGCCGGGCGATTTCGATTCCTACGTCGACAATGATTATCGAATGGCCAACATGACCGCATTCCTGAAGACCGACAGCAGCGCCTACATAGAAACATTGCTGCCCAAGCTCAAGGCCTTCGCCGCAGAAAGATTGGGCGACCGCGCCACACTGAACATCGGCGGCAGCGTGCCGCAGGGTGCGGCGCTCAACGAAGTGATGGTCCATGGCAAGATACTCAATATCATGCAGATCGGCGCGGTGGTGTTCATCATCTCCTCGCTGGTGTTCCGTTCGCTGCTGGCCGGGTTGATGGTGCTGCTGCCGCTGATCATGGCCGTCATAGGCAATTTCGGCATGATGGGTTTTTCCGGCATCTATTTGAATATCGGCAATTCGCTGAGCTCGGCGATGGCGGTGGGCATAGGCGCAGACTATGCAATCTATCTGATCTTTCGTCTGCGCGAAGAGCTGAGAAACGGCCTGAGCGAAGCAGACGCAGTTCGGCTGGTGTTGGGCACGGCGGGCAAAGCCTGTTTGTTTGTCGCGACCGCGATCGGCGTTGGCTATGGCGTGCTGTTTTTCTCGATCGGATTCAATCTGCATAAATGGCTGGCCACACTGATCGGCACCTCGATGATGTTCAGCGTATTCGCCGCGCTGTTCCTGATCCCGACGCTGGTGCTGACCTTCCGTCCCGACTTTGTGTTCAAAGGAGTAAACAAATGAAACTGATTACCGCTTTCTCAATTGTGTTGCTGGGTTTTATGCCGCTCGCGCATGCGGCTGAAATCAATTTGACCGAGATCGTGAAGAAGAGCCTCGCGGTCAACAAGGTGCTGGACTCGACATCCGAAGCGACCATCACCCTGACCAACAAATCCGGACAGGAGCGGGTGCGCAAGACTTTCGGCGTATCCAAGCTGGAAGCCAACGGTGAAGACAATATGCGCATGACGCGCTTCATGGCGCCCGCCGATGTGAAAGGCGCAGTGTCTTTGCTGATCGAGCATTCGGCTGCGGATGACGACATCTGGATCTATCTGCCCGCGCTGAAAAAAGTGCGCCGCCTGGTCTCCAGCAACAAGAAGGACAGTTTCGTCGGCACCGATTTTTCCTATGGCGACGTGATCGGGCATAAACTCACCGAATGGAATTACAAACTGTTGCGTGAAGAAAGCGCAGATGACGTGCCTTGCTATGTGGTCGAAGCCGCGCCGAAGAGCGATGAAGTGCGCGGCAACAGCGGTTATGCGAAACGCGTGATCTGGATACGCAAGGACAATTCCTTCGCCATCAAGGGCGACCTCTGGGATGAAGCCGGCGAGCCGGTCAAAACCTTTCATATGACCGAGCTGCAGGAAGTCGATCCGGCGCGGCACAAGTGGCAGGCGATGCGGCTCGAAACGAAAAATCTGCAAACCGGCCATCAGACCGTGATCAAGTTCGAAAACTTCAAGGTCAACCAAAAAGTCCGCGATGAATATTTCACGACCCGCTACATGGAAAAAGAGTGAGTTGCGCCGCGCGCTGCTTGTTGCCGGACTATTTGCCAGCCTGAGCGGGGTTGCTGCCGCAGAGGATGAGCTTGCACCTGCGCCAGTGGACAATACGCCCTCGCTCCTTTCCTCATTGAACCTGAATGGCTCGCTGCGCGGCACTTACTGGAGCGTCTCGAATAATCCGGCAGGCCGCAACGACTTCGGTGTTGCCGAGTTGTGGCTGAAAGCCGCGCCGCATCTGGGCGAGAAGACCGCGTTGAATCTGGAAGGCTGGACTCGCGCGTCGAACGAAATATCATCCGACTCCACGCATAGCCTGCTGCGCGAAGGCTATCTAGACACCGGTATAGGTGCGGTGGATTTTCGTATCGGCAAGCAGATCATCGTGTGGGGAAAAGCCGACCAGCTCAACCCGACCGACAACCTGAGTCCGCGCGACAACGCTTTGTTCATTGCGGAAAGCGACGACCAGCGCCGGGGAACGGTTGCGGCAAAGGGCACATACAATTTCTCCGATGACTATTCCGGCATGGCCGCAACGGCGATCTGGCTGCCGCGATTCAAGCCCAACATACAGCCGATCCCGCCCACACCCGGCGTGACATTCAGCGAGACCATACCCACTGGAGATCAATATGCGGTGAAGCTGGAGCAATCCGGCAAGGCGGTAGACTGGTCGATGTCATACTTTCGCGGCTATGATTTGAATGCTGATATCGCTGCACAAGCTGCTCTGCCCGGCGTTATGTTGCTTCAGCATCATCGCATCCGCGTGCTGGGTGCGGATGCCGCTACCGTGCTCGGGCGTTATGGCCTGCGTGCCGAGATGGCCTACACCCAGACTGAAGATGCAGCAGGCATCGACCCCTTCATAAAAAACCCATTCTTCTACGGCGTGCTGGGCGCAGACCGTACTTATTTTGAATACCTCAATATCAACCTGCAATATTTCCAACGTCGCATCACTAACTACAGCGATCCGAATGCCGTCGCCGATCCTTTAACACGCTCTGTTGCGATCCAGCAAAGCATCATCTCCAACCAGCAGGATAATGTGCAGCACGGTTTGAGCATGCGCATCGCAGACAAATGGCTGCACGAAACGTTGGAAGCGGAGCTTGCCGTCGTCTACAACCTCACCCGCAGCGATTACCTGCTGCGCCCGAAGATCGCTTACGCATTCGACGACCACTGGAAAGGTTTGCTGGGTGCCACACTGTTTCGCGGCGATGCGGATACTTTCTTCGGCATGTTGCGCGATCGTTCGGCGGTGTTTGGCGAGTTGCGTTATAGTTTTTAAATTCTGTTTAGATTTTCAGAAAGGAATTGCTCATGCTTTCCATATTGGAAAAACCGAACACCCTGTTAAAGCTCGAAGGCTTGGCAGTCTTTCTCTTGGCGCTCTCTATTTATTGGCAGCAGTCGTTTAGCTGGACGCTATTTTGGTCAACCGTATTGCTTCCAGACATAGCGCTGTTGGGATACCTCGTTAACGCAAAGGTCGGCGCGCGGATGTACAACATCACGCACAGCAAAGCTGTTGCCAAGTGTATTAGCCGTTGTTGCCATCGTAATGGGCAATGCCTTGTATTTGGCCTTGGCGCTTATCTGGTTCGTGCACATTGGCATAGACCGCATGTTGGGTTACGGGCTGAAGTACCCGGAGGGATTCAAGATCACTCATCTCGGCACCATAGGGCAAGCCACGTAGCAGCTATTTGCCATGCGGGAAATGAAAATGTAGCCCTGTGCTAATGAGGAGAACCTGTGTCGCCAAACAAGTTGGAGCAATACCTGCATGACCACATTCCATTATCAAAGGCAATGCAGGTATCAGTTGTGGCCATCGGTGAAAATGAGATTGTTCTAGGCGCGCCACTTGCGCCGAACATCAACCATCGAGATACCGTGTTTGGAGGCAGCGCTGCTGCGATTGCAATTCTTGCCGCTTGGTCGCTATTACATACACGCTTGCAAAATGTCGGCATCAGTAGCCGTCTCGTCATTCAACGCAACACCATGGACTATCATCTTCCCATTCTGGGTGAGTTCACCGCCCGGGCATTTATTGAGCAACCAGATGCCTGGCAGCGATTCGTCGTCATGCTTAAGCGCAAAGGTAAGGCCAGAATATCTGTCTCATCCATGCTCGAACATAACGGCCAGGTTGTCGGTTCTCTCACTGGTGAATTTGTCGCATTGGGATTTAATGTCGCCTAAGATGGCTACTCACTCTCGGCGAATGTCGGCCTTTGAGTATCGAACTTTATACTATGGAGCTCTGCTCCGTGCCAAGAGAAGATATTCGCGCCCCGTCTGTATTATTATGAGGGACGTTGTCTTAATCCAACAAATCCCCGTCAATGCATCCTTTTCATAAATTTGTCCGTACTCGCCCTCGCCTAACAAGTGCCATAGTCGCAGGTATCGGGGTCGGGCTTGCTCTTCCTTGGCAATGGAATCCTGTTACGCGGGCATTAATTGGATGGAATGTCACGGTATGGTCTTATCTATGTTTAATGGGATGGCTAATGATGCGAGCAAGCCATGTCAGAGTTCGTAATATTGCAGAGCAAGAAGACAAGAGCGCTGTAGTCATTTTGGCGATTATGTCGATTGCGGCGATAGTTAGTATTGCTGCGATTATTCTTGAGCTTTCGACCATCAAGGGTTTACCTTTAAGTTATCGTCTGGTTCACTACGCCTTTACCGGGTCTACCGTGTTCGGTTCCTGGTGCCTCGTCGCGACACTGTTTACATTTCACTATGCACGTATCTATTACAGGTCACCCATAGAGCGACGTGCACTTTGTTTTCCGGATAAAGAGGAGAATCTGGATTATTGGGATTTCCTTTACTTCTCATTTACTATCGCAGTTGCCGCCCAAACATCAGATGTCACCGTTATGTCTCATTCGATGCGAAAGACTGTGCTTGCCCAATCGATTCTTAGCTTTTTATTCAACGTCGCCATCCTTGGCCTGTCGATAAATATAGTGGCCAGCTTTGTAGGATCCTAAAGCTTGGGATATAGTCAAAACTTCTGCTGTATCTCGATCAGATGCAAAGTGTCGCAAGCTGTGTGTTACGAGTAGCTGCTATCGGGAAGTCAATTAGTATGTTTATATAGCAGCTGTGTGCCATTATCGGAATTTCAACTTGATTTTCCATTTCATTCACAGCAGGACAAAGCTTTTATATTTTCGGTAACTATAACTTCATGAGCAAGAACGACGAAATCACAAAATCAGTCATATCTAAAATATTCCATCGTTTTGAAACTCTCATAACGATGGGGATTGTTGTTCTGATCTCAGTCATGATTCTCGCGGCATTCTGGGGTTTAATTATTGAAACTTCTAATCTTGTTCTTCACGGCGCTTTTGACACTCTTGATCACAAGGCATTTCAGTCCGCTTTTGGGATGGTCATGACGCTACTAATCGCCATAGAGTTCAACCGTACGATTATGCATGCCTACATTGAAGAGCGTCGTGAGGCAATAGTAAAAACTGTTGTGTTGGTTTCGATCCTTGCCGTTTCCAGGCAATTTATAGTATTCGAATTAAATTCCATCTCACCGTTAATCTTGGCAGCCCTTGCTTTCTCGCTTTTATCACTTGGTATCGTTTATTGGCTGATAGAGCGGAAATCGTCGTCAAATGTCAAAAGCCCTCAGAGGGATTAGCGGTAGGGGAATCGCGAATGGCTGCTTTCCGGCTGTTAATATGGCAACACGAACGGCGGATCTGTGTCGTCAGCAGAAGGTCACCAAGTTCCGCTTTCCGGCAAGAAAAAATTCTGTTTTTGGAAAATTATTAACACCAGAAAACGGTAATGGGTGATGTTTGGTCAATGTGCGAGAGCACTTGGTCAGTTTGAAAAATATTTGGTGGTCACGCAAAAGG
>JANXXH010000018.1 GCA_025350705.1 Gallionella sp. | reverse complement strand
CTTGGCTTCGCCGCCGAATTTCTTGGACAACACGGTTGTGATCGCCGCGGTCAGCGTGGTCTTGCCGTGGTCGACGTGTCCGATCGTGCCTACGTTGACGTGCGGTTTGGTGCGTTCAAACTTACTCTTTGCCATGATTTTTCCTTATCAATGTCAAACGTTAATAATAAAAACAAAATTCAATTCTTTGATGCGCTTAATTTCTTGCTGTACTTATTTCTTTGGTGTGCCAATTTCTTGGTGCGCCTATTCCTTTGGTGCCCATGGCGAGAATCGGACTCGCGACCTCTCCCTTACCAAGGGAGTGCTCTACCACTGAGCCACATGGGCAGGCTCACATACTAAAATCAATGCCAAACTGGAGCGGGTGCCAAACTGGAGCGGGTGAAGGGGATCGAACCCTCGTCGTAAGTTTGGAAAACTTCTGCTCTACCATTGAGCTACACCCGCGGTGCCCCCAACCAACAACAGGCCTCCAACGCAACCGCCCCTAAGCAAGCATCAGGGCTGCAGTTGCCACAACGCCAGCCAAACCAACTACCCACAAAACATCCAGGCTCATTCAATCCAAAACACAACAGCCCCAAGACGACAGTTGGTGGAGGGGGAAGGATTCGAACCTTCGAAGGCAGAACCGTCAGATTTACAGTCTGATCCCTTTGACCGCTCGGGAACCCCTCCAAACAGAACCCGCGATTATGCCAATCAGTGACTTGGCTGTCAAACTAAATAAGCCGCTGCGGTTTATGACGGAAAATAACATCCACTTCGGGATTCCATCTCGAACTTTAAAATCTCGACCTTTAAAATGCTCATATGACCGGGATTCTTCGTACCAGCTTGCATCAACTGCAATCTTCATTCTCAACTGCCCAAAACCGGTCAAATGCATGGATAATTGCCCGGCAAAACTTCGGCAAGCCCCACTAACAAGGAGCGCGCATGGAAATTTCATGTTACCGCAATACAGAATTGCACCGCGAAGCTCGCCACCTGCCGGCGACAACATATAACATTGCGCACGTGCTACTGGAGCGCAACAGGGATGGAGTGGTGTTCGTGCCAATCCGAAGCATGCAATATCTTGCCGTGATCGATCATGAAGAAATTATTTTTCTGGATAGTGAAAACAAAAGCTGGATTGTTATCGCTTGGCAGAATTTTCGCCCGCAACAACGTAGCGCACTGACCGAACCCGTGCCCTACGAGGCTGCTCTCTACACAAAGGGCGCAATGGGAACCATGAAGCGTCTACTGGTCGAATTTCCGCCAGCACTTAAGGTGCTGGCCTCAAAAGACCTCCCATCAACCGCCGCACGCATCATCAAACTCAATCACAGTCGGCCCAACGACTAATCGTCATCGCCAAGCTCAGGGTCCCACCCTTTTGCCTTGGCTCGTGTGATCGCCTCCTGGTGAATGCGCATATAACGCTGCAGCAATTCTGCCGGCAATCGACTGGGCAAATGGCCATACTTTTCCCATTCAATATATATCTTTTCATACAAGACCTGAATCTGCCCGGCGTTCCAGCCCTTGCAATCCTCATCGTCTGCAATCAGGCCAAACACCCAACCATCTTTGACTATCTGGCCAAGATTGGTCATGCCACCATTTTCATCTTCCAGCAGGCCAACGTAGAACTGTTCCATTATTGATTACCGTGTAAGCCCTGCATACAACAAAGGCAGCTTCTCAGGGAGCCGTGCCACCTGGTCCACCACCATATAATTTTTTGCGCCAAAGATGCGCGACACATATTGATCAGCACGTGGATCCAGGCTCATGCAATAGGTGAGCACACCGCTACGTCCGGCCTCTTCCACCGCCTTCTTCGCATCATATCGCAGATATTGAGGATCGCGCACATCCACATCCGCCGGTTCCCCGTCGGTGATCACCAGCAGCAATTTCTTTGCAGATTTCTGATGCTTCAAGTAGTGCGTGGAGTGGCGTATCGCCGCTCCCATACGCGTGGACAACTGCCCGGTCATGCCGGCAAGGCGGGACTTGGGCACTTCGCCGTATTGCTGGTCGAAGTCTTTGAAGCGTTGATATTCGACACCGTGGCGACCATCGGAACAAAAGCCATGAATGGCGAACGGGTCACCCACCTTGCTGATGGCATCAGCCAGCAATACCGTGGCTTGACGGGTCAATTCGAGAACCGTGTGCTCCTGCCCGGCAACCTTGTCGTTAGTAGACTCGGACAGGTCGAGCAAAACCAGCACCGATATGTCGCGTATCTTGCGCACGCTGCGCATCATGATGCGCGGATCGGGTTGCATACCCATGCGCATGTCTATGCTGCTCATGATCGCAGCATTGATATCCAGTTCGTCGCCATCTTCGAGCTTGCGGATGCGCGTCACGCCCTGCGGCTGCATCGCATCAAGCAGAAACTTCATCTGCGAAATGATGCGTTTGTGCTGGGTGGCGATATCTTCGATGATCTGCAGATCACCAAGCTTGGACCTTTTCTCCAATACAGTCGCCCAACTGGGCCGTTCAAGTTGTATCTGATAATCCCATTCGGAATAGTGGAAAGGATCGGAGACAGGTTCCTTGCCTTCCATTTCATTGTAAGACACCCCCATGTCTTCATAAGGACGCAGCTCGGTTGCCAGCACCCAGACCTCTTGCGCATCATCACCAGCAAGCTCGCAATCGATCGCGTTGACCATTTCCATCACGTTCACATACTTGCGTACCTGTTGCACTGTCTCATAACCGGCTGAAGCAGCCTGCTCGAAATCGAATTCTTCAAACTCCCAAAAATAGCGGTTGTCGTCACGATAGGGCGCAGTCAATATGTCTGTGCGCGGATTGAAGGGGATGCCTTTGTCTTTCAAGCGGTGCGCCAGTTGCACACCAATATCCCAGGACACATGATTTTCCAGCAAACGTTCACTTGCGGATGCGAACAAGGCGCGACCCTCGGCTATCCACGGATCACTGTCTGCATAATACTGATCCAGCAGTGCCCGAGCCAAACGATTGAGATAGTCGCCCACGGTGACCGATTGGGTCGGAGGAATGGTATGGAACTTCGCCCACAATTGGCGCAACCCGGGAAAACGGCGGATAGACAAGGCTTCCACTCTGGCATCTTCAATGACGGCAATTACCGCCATCTGCAACGGGTTGAGAGACTCGGCAGAGATTGGTGTGCTGGTTTCGACCAAATGGGCCGCACTGTGCGCAGCCGCGGCACGATAAAGCTCGACACCGGACACGCCCTCGAAATCATCATAGGCATCTGGCAGATGCAGCAGATATCCTTCGATATAAGGCTTGTACCCTTCTCGCGTCTCAAAGTCGCCCGACGTGGGACGCAGGAAAAAATCGCGTCCCCACAAGGCGCGCAGATACATATTGATGCGTCTTTGCACATCGACAAACAGCGTGCCTTTGCGCTCCTTCTGCAGCATCGCCTGCGACTCTTTCGAGTTCAGGCTGAAATAGCTGACCTGCTCTTCGTAATTGGTGCGATGGGCGTGTGCTCCCCACATCGCCCAGCGCCGCAGGCCTCCCAGCGTCAACTGGGCCAGCAGCACGTCCAGCTTGTCCAGCATCGGACGAACACCGCGCGGTGCCTTCGACACAAGCGAGTCGATGAATTGCAGATAATTGAGGAACAACTGTGCGTCACCCAGACGTCGCGCTGCCGTGGTCGAGGTGCCCAGGATCAATTCGATCACCGAGCCGGAAGTCTTGGACGTCAGGCTCATCGCCACCTGCGCCAAGTCGACGATGACTTCCTCACCGATTTCTTTGCTGACATGCGGCGCTTCTTCCAGCCATGCGATGACCAGCCCCGCTCCTCGGCCCAGTTGGTTGATCGCCGATGCCGCTTTCAGATAATTGTCCAGGCCACGTGAAGAAAATGCCTTGGTCGCCTCCACCCAGGACGAGTGCAGAACCTGCACGGCCTCGGGAGGAAGACCCTCCAGCAGCTCCTGATAATCTTCCAGCTTGATAGACATAAATGGGTAGTTTATTTGTCGCTGAAGAATGTCGTCACCGCCGCATCCAGCGCATCGCGCATATCCGGATCATCGGTGATCGGGCGCACCAGCGCGACACGGCATGCAGGCAATGGTGCCACGCCTTTGGCAATCAAAGAACCCGCATAGACCAACATACGTGTTGAGATGCCCTCGTCCAGCCCGTGACCTTTAAGATTACGTGCACGCTCTGCGATATTCACTAGCTTGCCCGCTACTTCCGCCGACACGCCTGTTTCGTGTGCCACGATCTCGGTCTCGGTCTGGTGTTCCGGATAGTTGAAATCCAGCCCGCCAAAACGCTGTTTGGTGGACTGTTTCAAATCCTTCATCAGGCTCTGGTAGCCAGGGTTGTAGGAGATCACCAGATGAAAATCGGGGTGAGCCTTCAACAGCTCGCCCTTCTTCTCGAGTGGCAACACGCGGCGATTATCGGTGAGCGGGTGGATTACCACGGTGGTGTCCTGCCGGGCTTCCACCACTTCGTCCAGATAGCAGATCGCCCCATAACGCGCTGCGATCGCCAGCGGGCCGTCCTGCCAGCGCGTGCCGTTGGCATCGAGCAGGAAACGACCGACCAGGTCGGAAGCGGTCATGTCCTCGTTACACGCTACTGTGATCAGCGGCCTGTTCAGCTTGTGCGCCATGTATTCCACAAAGCGTGTCTTGCCGCAGCCGGTCGGGCCTTTCAGCATCATCGGCATGCGCACCGAATATGCCGCTTCGAATAAATCCACTTCATCACCCACAGTGCGGTAGTAGGGTTGCTTGGTGACACGGTATTGTTCGATTACATCGCTCATGTTTGACTCCATCGTTGACTGAATTAGATGCAATGCCAAAAGCCTGCTCTTGCCATTGCATCCAAGGCATACTCCAAACAAAAAACCCCCGCCGTCTTGGCGACAACGAGGGTTTCCCGATTCAAACCAAAAGTACTTAAACTGTCTTGCCGCGGAAAATCACCATGGCTGCGCCCTGGCTTTGCTTGAAATTATCGTAACCAACCAAGCGAACGTGATTGCTCGGATTGGCTTTATGACAAGCTTCAGCTTCGGCAACCACCTTGTTCACGTCGGTTTCGCCAAACATCGGCAACTTCCACATGTACCAGTAGTTGTCCATCAGGTGCTCAGGCTCGGTGTGCTCGATCGCCGGGTTGAAACCCTTGGATACCAAATACTGAACCTGTTTCTTGATGTTATCCATAGTCATCGCGGGCAGGTAGGAGAAAGTCTCGAACTTGCGGCTGGCTGGATCCGACACGCGGGATTTGTAATCTTGCATTTCGCTCATTTTATATTCCTTAATAAGTTAGCTGGTGACCGGTGCTGCAGCGTAAAGCATTTTCTCCACGCCACAGCCTGTTGGCTTATTTATGCGCAACGTCCAGTTTGTCAACGGTATCAAATTCGAACTTGATCTCTTTCCATGTTTCCATGGCAATCTTGAGTTCCGGGCTGCTCTTGGCGGCGTTGGTCAGGATGTCCTTGCCTTCCTTCTCCAACTCTCGGCCCTGGTTACGCGCTTCCACGCATGCTTCCAGTGCCACACGGTTAGCCGCTGCACCGGCAGCGTTGCCCCATGGGTGACCCAATGTACCTCCGCCGAACTGCAACACGGAGTCGTCGCCGAAGATGTTCACCAGTGCCGGCATGTGCCATACGTGGATACCGCCGGATGCAACCGGGATCACGCCGGGCATGGAGCCCCAGTCCTGGTCGAAGAACAGGCCGCGTGAGCGATCTTCCTTGATGAACTCGTCACGCATCGTGTCGATCCAGCCCAGTGTTGAAGCGCGGTCGCCTTCCAGCTTGCCAACAACAGTACCGGAGTGCAGGTGGTCACCACCGGACAGACGCAGTACCTTGGTCAATACGCGGAAGTGAATACCGTGGTGCGGGTTACGGTCGAGCACGGCGTGCATCGCGCGGTGGATGTGCAACAGCATGCCGTTGTTGCGGCACCAGTTGGCCAGACCTGTGTTGGCTGTCAAACCGCCGGTCAGGTAGTCGTGCATGATGATAGGCGAACCGATCTCTTTCGCGTATTCAGCGCGTTTGTACATCTCTTCCGGAGTCGGGGCAGTCACGTTCAGGTAGTGGCCTTTACGCTCGCCGGTCTCGCGCTCTGCCTTTTCGATCGCTTCTTGAACGAAGTCGAAACGTGCGCGCCAACGCATGAATGGCTGGCTGTTGACGTTCTCGTCATCCTTGGTGAAATCCAGGCCGCCGCGCAAGCACTCGTACACTGCACGACCGTAGTTCTTCGCGGACAAACCCAGCTTGGGCTTGATGGTGCAACCCAGCAACGGACGGCCATACTTGTTCATGATGTCGCGTTCAACCTGGATGCCTTGTGGTGGACCACCGCAAGTCATGATGTAGGCGATCGGGAAGCGGATGTCTTCCAGACGCAAAGCGCGCAGCGCCTTGAAGCCGAACACGTTACCGACCAGCGAGGTCAGCACGTTGACCATCGAACCTTCTTCGAACAGGTCGATCGGGTAGGCTACGAACGCATAGAAACAGGTGTCGTCGCCGGGCACGTCTTCGATACGATAGGCGCGGCCTTTGTAGTAATCCAGATCGGTCAACAGATCGGTCCAAACCGTCGTCCAGGTACCGGTCGATGATTCAGCCGCGACCGCAGCTGCCAGCTCTTCGCGAGGCACACCTGCCTGAGGGGTGATCTTGAAGCACGCCAGGATATCGGTGTCCTTTGGTGTGTAATTCGGCATCCAGTATGTTTCACGATACTCTTTGACACCAGCGCTATATTTCTTCACTGCCATGATTAAACTCCCTATAAAAAGCGGCGCAACGCGACGCGGTTAGAACGGCTACTGCATGGAACGCATCGTAGCCCCTGCGATACATAAGAACAATTCAAATGTTTTGATAGTTATGATAATATTTTACTTATGTATCAACATAGAATCGGACGTCAATGCTACACCTAACCTTACGACAATTACAGGTATTTGAATCTGCGGCAACGCACCTGAACTTTTCTCTTGCCGCGAAACAGCTATATCTCTCCCAGCCCGCGGTATCGATGCAGATCAAGCAACTGGAGGAAAACATCGGCCTGCCTTTGTTCGAGCAGATGGGCAAGAAGGTCTTTCTCACCGAAGCCGGCCGAGAACTATTTCAGTACAGCCGCAACATCACACAACAGCTCGCCGAAATGGAAGCAGTTTTCGATGAAATGAAAGGACTCGGACATGGCAAGCTCACAATCTCGGTGGTCAATACCGCCAACTATTTCACCCCGCAATTGCTGGCGAAATTCAACCAGCGCTACCCCAACATCAACATGAACCTGCAAGTCGCCAACCGGGACGCCGTGCTCAAACAGCTTGCCGACAACACCACCGACCTGGCCATCCTGGGGCAGCCACCGGATGATCTGGACATCAGCGCGGAATCCTTCCTGGACAACCCGCTGGTGGTGATTGCGGCACCCGACCATCCTCTCGCCAAACTCAAGCGCGTCAAATTCGCCAAACTCGCCGAGGAAACTTTTCTGTCGCGGGAACAAGGCTCCGGCACCCGTAGCGCGATGGAACGCGTGTTCGCACAGCACAAGATACAGCCTCACATCAGCATGGAAATGGAAACCAACGAAGCTATCAAGCAAGCTGTGCAAGCCGGCATGGGGCTGGGTATTTTATCGCTACACAGCATAGCACTGGAACTGGAAACAAAACGGCTCGCGATGCTCAACGTCGAACACTTCCCTCTGCTGCGCCACTGGTTCGTCGCGCATCGCAGCAACAAACGTCTGTCCAGCGCGGCATTGGCATTCAAGGAATTTTTGCTGACCGAAGCGAAGAAAACGATCGCAGGGCGTTGAATCGCTCCGTTCTCAATCAACCCATCATCTTTTCATTTGTGGTGGCAAATCAAACACAGCTTGCTTCCTTCATTAGGGAAACGTAAATAGTGATCGGGAGTCGCACTATTGGATGCAGTCGTATCATCATGCTCCTTATGGCAAGTAGCACATTCGACCGTAACCGCATTGCCCGAGCCGAATAACCGAACATCATCATTATCGAGTTCCCCGAAACCATCATCGTCGAAAAATATGGTGCCGCCGCTGTAACCATTCGGCTGATTAAAATCCGGCCTGCTCGATGGCCCCAGAGGATATTCCATCCCAACCGGGTGATGAGATCCGGGATTGTTGTATATCTGGCTAAAATCCCTGGCACCACCGCCACCGCCGGTAGCATGACAGAAAAGGCAATTGTCACCCTTCTTAAATCCCTTTTCTTGCGAAAGAATAACATTCTGCGCACATCCCGGAATAGATGCGTTAACAAACGCGATTGCGAATGGCACAATCAGGAATCTTTTTGATCCAGATATCAGCTTGCGCATCAGCAGTCCCCTGTCTGGCTAGCGATTATTGGCGATGACAGGTTATACATAATGCGCTTCCGATATTTGCGATGCGCAAATGAAGATCATTGGGTAATGCATAATCGGACGCCGGTGAATCACCATGTTCTCTATGGCACGAAGCACACTCAACCATAGCCGCGATGCTCGTGCCGAACAACTGGATCTCATCGCTATCGGGCCGGCCATTACCGTTAGTGTCGAAGAAGGCGATATCCCGGCTTTGTGCGTTAGGCGCATTGAATTTTGGATAGGCATTGGAACCAAGTGGGTAAATTACCCCGACAACGTGATGGGATGCAGGATTGGCATAGATCGAGCTGAAGTCCTTGGCTCCCGCAACTCCGTTCGACGCATGGCAGGAACGGCAATCGACACTTTGCGCAGACTTCTTCATCGCCAATTCATTTTGCGCACATCCGGGAATAGATACATCAAGCAGCGTGACTGTGAATAACGCAAGCAGGAATCTTTTCAGGTCAGGCATCATCATTCTCCACAGAATTGAATGTTTTTATACTATACCCTTATAAAGCCCAAGTTGCTTCGTTTCATGGCAGACGCAAATCTGTGCGGGAACACATGGCCGATCATCGAGTTGTATGGTTTTTCTCCCTATTTGAATTAAACTGGTTTGTAACACGCATATGCGTGTGCCCAAAATCGAACCGGCCTAAAGCAATAGCCCACGGAATGAGATCAAAGAAAATGATAAAGAGGAATCCCTTGTTTGTTGCAGCAGTATATAAATTCGTGAAGTTACCCGATTGCGCTGCGTTGCGCGAGCCGTTGCTGGCGCAGTGTGATGCGCTGGGCATCACCGGCACATTGCTGCTCGCCGAAGAAGGCATCAACGGCACCATCGCCGGTACGCGTTCCGGCATAGACAAAATATTGGCGTATCTGCGCAGCGATCCGCGTCTGGCGGATCTGGAACACAAGGAATCCGCTGCCGACCAGCCGCCGTTCTACCGGATGAAGGTCAAGCTGAAAAAAGAGATCGTCACGATGGGTGTGCCGGGCATCGATCCCACCGAGTTGGTTGGCCGGTACGTCAAGCCGGAAGACTGGAACGCGCTGATCAGTGACCACGACGTGCTGCTGGTGGACACGCGCAACGATTACGAAGTGGGGGTCGGCACATTCAAGGGAGCGGTCGATCCGCGCATCACCACCTTCCGCGAATTCCCCGAGTACGTCAAAAATAATTTCGATCCGGAAAAACAGCCGCGCGTCGCGATGTTCTGCACCGGCGGGATACGCTGCGAAAAAGCCTCGGCCTACATGCTGCAACAGGGATTTGCAGAGGTTTATCACCTGCAGGGCGGAATACTGAAATATCTGGAAAATGTTCCGGCGGAACAGAGCATGTGGCAAGGTGAGTGCTTCGTGTTCGACCAGCGCGTCGCGGTCGGGCAAGGTCTGGCGCCGGGGCATTACGAACTCTGCTACGGTTGCTCGCGCCCGATCACCGCAGAGGAGAAAGCCTCGCCCAAATATCAGGCGGGCGTTTCCTGCCCGCATTGCTACGACAACCTTACCCGCGAAAAGCGTGCCGCCGCGCTGGAGCGGCAAAAACAGGTTGAGCTTGCCAAGCAGCGGGGCGAGACGCACATAGGCAAACGGGGGAAGAAAGCCGAGAGAATTGTTAATTAATAAGGAACAGTATCGACAGGATTGTTCTTCCTTCCAGGAAATGATTTATGCCCCTCTGGTTGCCTGCGATCTTGGTGAGCAGGGCTTGTGGTTTGCCCAAGATTTTTGGCGCCGGCGGTCGCCTTCCCATATACATAATGAATCCCCAAGTATTATGCGCGCAATCACTTCACGCCTCCTACATACATGATGCGGATATCCTCCAGCGGTTCAGCACCTTTCGCCAAACGCAACAATCTGGGGAGGGTGCCATTCTTGTCCACCACCCACCACGCTTGAGCCAATTGTTCGTTGTGCCCAAGTCGCGCGCTCAACTGCGCGAGCTGCCCTGCTCTGACCAGAAGGTAATATCGGACTCCCGTCGTCGGCAGTTGCGACGAATCCGCCACGGAAAAACAGGGTGATCGACTATACAATCCAAGCTCCCGTGACTCCATGTCCATCTGATAGACATAGATCGGCGCATCCGTTTTGTCTGCCAGTTGTTCTTTGGCATTGTATGCAACGCTGTACGAAGTGAACGTCAACGCAGTCGTGACCACCAGAAACATGTACAGGATATTGATGCCGAACACCGGATAGATGAGCACGGCACTGACATGCATCTGCCTTCTCGTCAAATAGCCATATCCCAGCAAGGTGCCTGACATTGCAAGCACCACAGTCAGCACAACAGCGTTAGCCACATAGATGCTCAAACTGAGGGCCAACACCAGCAGCAAAGTAGTTACGCCAAGTTGCGCGATGAAAAGCGTGCGGCCATCGTCAGGCATCGCCAGCCAATCCGCCAGATATTTCCCGCACAAGATGGCTCCAAACGGAAACAGAATCGTCATGTAGTAATCGAGCTGAAAACTTGTCCCGCTGAACATCAGAAAAGAGACAAAGTACGCCCCGCACAGAAAAATGAAACTCGACCGCTCGCCAGTACTGAGGAAAGAGAAATTACGGATGCCGGAATACACGGCCGCCATGAATACCGCCACCCACGGCAAAAATGCCCACAAGAACACCAGCACGAAATACAACGGATGTCCATTGTGATTCTGAATGGGACCCGTATTGAAGAAACGCCCGAACTGGCTGTCCCAAAGAAAGAACCAGATGCCGGAAATTTGTGTCTGCCCGAACACCGTTTTTTCCGGATGCGCGTCGAATTGCAGATACAGGGCAGCGAGTTCTGGCGCGATGAGCAACAGTGTCAACGCCAACGCGAACAGCCATTTTTTGGACCACAACTTGTGCCACTGCTCCTGGTACAGCCACATACAAACCAAACCACTCGCGATGATAATCAGTGTGAACACGCCCTTGGTCATCACCGCCAGCGCGCTGACCAAAGCGCCAAGCAACAGGTATTTCAATTTGGATGTAGTGTCATAGCGCAGCCAGTAATAGCAGGCCGCCATAATGCAACCGGTCAAATAGGCTTCCGCTTTCACCTCGATGGAAGAATCCATCAATTGATAGACCGACACATACACCAACACAGATAGCCAAGCGGTATCCCGACCGTAGAAAAAACGCGCGATGCGGTAGGTGTAATAGCCTCCGATCAAATGAAAAAGAAAGCCGGGCAGGATATAAGAGAACGCACTGACTCCGCCTATCTTGAAGAACAATGCGGTGATCCAGAATGGCAAGTGCGGCTTATCCAGCCAATCCTGTCCATCCAGCACCAGATTCACCCAGTCATTGTTCAGCGCGATATGCCGGGCAAGCGACGCATAGGTGATGGAGTCGCCGCTATTGATCACCGGGGACAGCATGGCTGCCGCGTTGATCAGCAGCGTGATGACGATCAGCCATTTGACTTGATATGAGACATTCATTATCGCGATGCTGACCCCTTCAATTTGGTTGGGCGGTACTTGTATGACTTCACAATCAAAACCACCGGGGGTTGCCCGGCAGCTAGTTACCTTCTTTTGCTTCGCCAAAAGAAGGTAACCCAAGAAAAGGCGACCCAGGCTTACCGCCGCTCTGCGTGGTTGTCGGGGCTTTAGCCCCTTACAACCACGGCGCACCCCTTGCGGGTGTCGCGGTTCCCTCTATCAGCCGCAAGCAAGCGGGGCTGCGCAACTCGACCTGGCGGGGCGCACACCCCGCGCCCCACTGCGGGACTCGAACATAACGTGTTGGCTACGACATAACCTGAAGGTTAGTCTACGCCGCAACAAGCCGCTACGCGGCGTGTTGTCGCCTAAACCTCCGCTCGCTTGCGTCTGATCTTCGGCGGTACACATGGGATGTAAAAAAAACGGGTGGGCTAT
>JANXXH010000015.1 GCA_025350705.1 Gallionella sp. | reverse complement strand
GCGCTCGGGCTCAAGTGCGGGGAAATGCGGAAAATTTGAGAGATTGCCGCAAATAAGGGGGAAGCGTAACTGTTCGATGCCGAAATTCGGGCATCAAATGTCATTCCGCTTCGTTTCAAAAATAGTTTTGCAAGAGGCTCGTAAGATAAACTTATATTTTCAATGACGGCTTTCGGGCAGATGGTTAGTATGTGCATATAGCCGCCGGGTGTCACTACCAGACATTCGAGATACAAAGATTCTGTTCGGATCAGAACTAATAACTACAATGACAGCAAAACAAATAATCTTCGTCCCCGGAAAGAACCCCAAACCTGAGGAAACACTTCATAGCAAATTGCTGTGGCGCACCCTTGTCGAAGGGGTGCGCCGTGCCGATAGCTCAGTGGCCGACACGCTTCTGTCCAGCTATGCGCAATTCCATCTCATTAACTGGAACGACCTTTATTATCACTCGTATCAGGATATAACCACAGACATTCCATGGGTTGATGCCCTGATCAACAAGCATGACCCCACCGAGCAGGATATTCGGGATGCGAATTCATGGAATATATTGCTGGGCCGTATCCTGCTTACCATGGGGGATGATATTCCATTGCTGATACCATTGCTTCCACAAGAGGTGCGAAGTACCGACAATGAAATCAGCCGCTATTTTAACAATACCGACAATGTTGGAAGTGAAGTTCGCGGGTTATTAAAGCAGATACTGCGCCCCATGATTGAAAACCAAGATGATGTGCTATTGATCGGGCATAGCCTTGGCTCTGTCATTGCCTACGACACCCTATGGGAACTTGCACGTCAGGAGGGAGTGAAAGGTAAGGTAGATTTTTTGACTCTCGGCAGCCCCTTGGGCATGCATTACATGAAGCATCGCTTAATGGGCTTGAATGGCCGAGGGGCCAAAAGCTATCCTGACCTGATCCGCCACTGGATAAATTTAATAGCCGAGGGTGACCTTGTTGCACTTAACAGCAAATTCAAAGAAAGTTTTCACCAAATGCTGGAACTGGGTTTGGTAGCGTCTATTGAGGATCATAGCCACGGAATCTACAACTTGTTTCGCGGTGATGAAGGCCTTGATTACCATAGCTCATATGGCTATATGGTTAGTCCCGTTGTGGGGGGCGTCATTAAAGACTGGTGGAAGGATCGCTGATACTGCAAGGATGGGTCGTGTTGAATCGCACCGGCATAGCTTGTCAGCGCCCTGATATTCCGGGGCGAAAGCGCATGATCGCATGCGTCTTCCGCCTGGCATAATTCAAGCTGCCAAAAAATTCCCACCGGCGTATCCAGACATGCCCTGTATTTGACTGCTCCAATCTTGATGTGCCACATCGATTGGAGTAATGTCTGAGCTGGTGATTACGGTTAGCCCGATATGGCACAACTCGAAATCAAAAACGTCACACGCCGCATCGGCGATTTTGTTGCGGTGAACGATGTCAGCCTGAATATCGAGGCGGGCGAGTTCTTCACGCTGCTCGGGCCTTCCGGCTCCGGCAAGACCACATTGTTGCGCATGATCGCCGGTTTCGATCTGCCCGATGCAGGACAGATTCTGCTGAACGGCAAAGACCTCGCCGACACCTCCCCGGAAAAACGCCCGCTCCATACCGTATTCCAAAGCTACGCGCTGTTCCCGCACATGACGGTGGTAGAGAACATCACCTTCCCGCTCAAGATGTCGCGCTGTCCGCCGGAAGAAACGCGCAAGCGTTTGCAGGAAGCGCTGGAACAAGTGCGCCTGACTGGCAAGGCAGAAAAATATCCGCACGAACTTTCCGGAGGAGAAAAGCAGCGCGTAGCACTGGCGCGCGGGCTAATCAACCGCCCGCGCCTGTTGCTATTGGATGAATCGCTGGCGGCACTGGATGCCAAGCTGCGCGAGGAAGTGCAAGTTGAGCTGATCAACTTGCAGCGCGACGTGGGCATTACTTTCATTTTTGTCACCCACGCGCAGACCGAGGCACTGGCGCTGTCGCATCGCATCGCGGTGATGAATCAGGGCAGGGTGGAGCAAGTGGACGAACCCTCGAAGCTTTATGGATTCCCAAGAAATCGTTTCGTCGCCGATTTCATCGGACATATCAACATGATCGCAGCGCAGGTAATCGAATCTACGCATAGTCATGTGCGCCTCGCAGTTCCAGGGCTGGGTGAGATCACCGCGCCGTCTCTTCCGGATGCATCAGCCGGAGAGCAGGGAACATTTTCGATTCGTCCCGAGCAGGTGCGCATCGGTATGCACGACGAGCCGGCCGAATTGAAGAACCACTTTGCGGGCACAGTGCACAGCCTGCTATATCAGGGCGATGTCAGCGTGTACCGGGTCAAGCTTGCCGATGGAGTGATGATCGAAGCGCTGCTGCCGAATTCCACGCCGGGGCGTGCCGAGTTGTTTGAAGTGGGCGACGCGGTCAAGGTCGGCTGGCGACACGATGCCGGGATGTTCTTGCATGGATAAGTCCGGCAAAAAACTTATCTCTGCCGCGCGCCTCACCAGATATCTGGTCAGCGGCCCGCCGTTTATATTCCTGCTGCTGTTATTCATCGCGCCCAGCGTGATCATGGTGCTCGCGTCGTTCCGTTATCCCGGCGAATTCGGCGGGCTGGCTCCGCTGGCTGCCGATCCCAGCACCTTGCATGGAATCACGATTGAGACCTATCAATTCTTTTTCAGCGATTTCATCTATACAGAGATTTTCATCAAATCGATTTTGATGTCGCTCGCGACCACATTTATCTGTCTGGTCATGGCTTACCCGCTGGCGCTGCTGATCGCGCTCAGCCCCAAGCAAAGCCGCGACCTGATGGTGTTGCTGGTGATCCTGCCGTTTGCCAGCAATTTCCTGATTCGCATCTATGCCTGGATGATCGTGCTCGGGCCGCAATCGGCGTTGAATCAACTGCTCAACAGCATGCTGCACCTGTTCGGCATTGCGCCGGTGCAGTTGCTGTTCTCGCCGTTCGCGGTGCTGGTCGCGATGGTGTACGCGCATCTGCCGTTCATGGTGCTGCCGCTGTACACCAACCTGGAAAAGCACGATCCCTATTTGCTCGATGCGGCGCAGGACTTGGGCGCGAACGCCTGGCAACGTTTCTGGCGCGTGACGTTCCCATTGTCGTTGCCGGGCGTGTTTTCCGGCTCTGCACTGGTGTTCATCCCGGCGCTCGGCGTGTTCGTGATCCCGGAAATCCTCGGCGGCACCGGCGACATGCTGATCGGCAACCTGATCAAGGAACAATTCCTCGGCACGCGCGATTGGCCGTTCGGTTCCACGCTGTCCATCATGCTGACCATCGCGGTGTTGCTGATCGCGTGGTTCACCGCCAAGCTAGGCGCGCGCCGAGGCCGTTATGTATAAGGGAACCAGACGCAGGGGAATGGAGCTGTGGACGGCGGCACTCGCGGTATATGCTTTCTTGTATCTGCCGCTCGCGATCGTCGTCGCCTACTCCTTCAACGATTCGCGGCTTAATGCCGAATGGGTGGGCTTCACCTGGCACTGGTATCAGGTGCTGCTGCACGACGAGGACATGCTGCTCGCCGCCGGCAATTCGCTGTTCATCGCGCTGGTATCCAGCTCGATCGCCACCGTGCTCGGCACGATGGCCGGCATCGCGATCCACCGTTATGACTTCAAGCTGCTGAACTTCATGGTGTTAACGCCGGTGGCGATGCCGGAGATCTTGCTCGGCGTGTCGCTGCTGCTGTTCTTCATTCAGGTGCTTAATCTCACGCTAGGCATGCTGTCCATCGTGCTCGCCCACATCACGTTCTCGATCGGCTTCGTTGCGATCGTGGTGCGCGTCGCGCTCGCCGCACTGGATCCAAGCATCTTCGAAGCGGCACGTGATCTCGGTGCATCGCAATGGCAGACCTTCCGCCATGTCACCTTCCCGCTGATCCTGCCCGGCGTGGTCGCGGGCGGGCTGATGGCGTTCACCTTGTCTATAGACGATTTCGTGATCACCTTCTTCACCGCCGGGGCCGGCGTGCAGACGCTGCCGTTGCGCATCTACTCGATGATCAAGATCGCGGTGACCCCGGAAGTGAATGCGGTGTCCACGCTGTTGATGTTGCTCACGCTGACACTGATCCTGCTTGCTTCAAGATTTGCGCCAGATTTTTTGAAACGACAAGACGTGTTTAAAGGGAAAGCATGATGTGGCGCGGTCTATTGTTGCTGCTATTCATCGGCAGCGCATATGCCGAGGACGTGCTGCATCTATACAACTGGAACAACTATATCTCGGACGAGACCGTCGCACGCTTTGAATCGCAGTGCGCGTGCCGCGTGGTGCAGGATTATTATTCCGACAACGAGGAGATGCTCGCCAAGCTCGCCGCCGGCGCGAGCGGCTACGACCTGATCGTACCGACCGGCAACGCGATGGAATCGCTGATCCGCCAGCACGCGTTGCGCCCGCTCGACAAAAGCCTGCTGCCGAATCTGAAAAATATCGCTCCGGCGTATCTCGACACCGCATTCGATCCCGGCAACCGCTACTCGGTACCCTATGCGTACACACTGACGCTGATCGGCTACAACAGCGAAAATATCCGCGAGCTGGATTTGCCTATCGATAGCTGGGCGGTGATTTTCGAGCCTCGCTATCTGGAGAAACTAAAAGGCCGCGTCACCGTACTCGACAGCCAGCGCGAATTGCTGGCGGCGGCACTGAAGTATCTTGGCTATTCGGCAAACGATGTGAATGAGGAGCACTGGAAACAGGCGCGCGACCTGATCATCCGCGCCAAGCCATACTGGGCGGCGTTCAATGCATCGAGCTACATCAAGGAGCTGACCGTCGGCAACATCTGGCTGGTGCATGGCTATTCCAACGACATCTTTCAGGCCGATCTCGACGCGCAAAACGCGGGCAGAAAATTTCGCATCCTATCCAGCATCCCCAAGGAAGGCGCAGTACTGGCGCTTGATTCGATGGTGCTGCACAACAGCGGCCCGCGTCCAGACCTTGCACACAGATTCATCAACTTCATGCTGGACGGGGGCAACTCCGCCGAACTCACCAACCTGATCGGTTCCGGCAACCCCAACCGCGACGCGCTGCAATACATCAAACCGGAGATTGCGCAAAACCCTGCGGTGTTTCCCGACCTCGCACAACTGGCGCGGCTGGAAATGCTGCGCGACCTGGATCGTCATCGGCGCCGTGTGCTGTCACGTATCTGGAACGAGATCAAACTGAAATGAATACTTCACCTACAGGAGGTGTCGATACTCTCGCCATATTCGGCGGCAGTGGCGCTACCGGGCAGGTGTTGATACGCCATGCTTTAAGCAAAGGAATAAATATCCGGGCAATGGTTAGAAATGTGAACTCTGTAAGATTCGGATCAGATCAAGTCGAATTGATGGAAGGATCACTTTCAAGTTTTGAAAACGTCACGTCTTGTTTAACCGGCTGCGGCGCAGTCATCTGCGTGTTCGGGCCCCGTCCGCCTTATGCCGATATTTTTTGTGAGGCTGCTACTTCGACCATCGTAGCGGCTATGCATAAACTCGGGATACAGCGGCTCGTGTGCCAGACCGGTGGAATGGTAGGGGAATATCCTGCGAACAGAACCCTGCCTTTTCAATTGATGACGGACATGTTCAAGCGGCGCTCTCCTCAAGCAGCCAGCGACCGAGCGGGTCAGGAGAACGTCGTCATGCACAGTGGGCTTGCATGGACTATTGCAAAACCTCCCAGGCTTACCGGCGGTGAAGCAAAGAGTGGGTGGCTGGCAGGACCGGACATTCGAGTCGGCCTGCTTTCATCCATTTCACGAAATGATTTGGCTGATTTCTTAGTGACAGAGACATTGGTGCCCCAACATACCGGTCAGGCGGTTTTTATCCGCGCCTGACCGGAAGACCAGGAGAGCCACGTCCGACTACAACAACAGAACAAAGGCCCACTAAGCGCACATATCATGAACCCGCACCGTCACACCATCGAAGAACTCTATGAGCATCTGCACAGCAGCGCGCAGGGGCTGACGCAGGCCGAAGCCTCACAGCGTCTCGTAAAATACGGCGCCAACCAACTTGAGGAAATCACCGAGCAGTCTTTTGTCGCCGGGTTGCCATTCATTAAAAGCCTGTTCAAGGAATTCACCCACTTCTTTGCGCTGATCCTGTGGCTGGCCGCTGTGCTGGCTTTTGTTGCTGAATGGAAAGATCCCGGGCAGGGTATGGCGATGCTGGGCTATGCGGTGATCGGCGTGATTCTGATCAACGGGCTATTCTCGTTCTTGCAGGAATACCGCGCGGAAAAAGCGCTGGCCGCATTGCGCAATCTGTTGCCGCACTACACTACCGCGTTGCGCGACGGCCGTGCTGTACAAGTGCTGGTGGTAGAACTGGTGCCGGGCGATATGGTGCTGCTCGCGGCGGGTGACGATGTCCCCGCCGATTGCCGATTGATCGAGGCGTTCGGCGTGCGCGTCAATACTGCCAACCTCACCGGCGAATCGAAACCGATGGCGCGTGATGCGGCTGCCGAATTGGATGAGCAGGCCGCATTACGCCGCGACATCCTGCATGCCGGAACATCGCTGATCTCGGGCGAAGCGAAAGCGATGGTGTACGCCACCGGCATGCACACCGAATTCGGCAACATCGCTCGCCTGACGCAAACCGCGCGTGAACCGCTGTCGCCGCTGCAAAAAGAGATCGCGCGTCTGTCGCGATTGGTCGCGCTGTTTGCGACCTTGCTCGGCGCGGTGTTCTTTTTCATCGGCCAGTTGGTCGGTTTGTCATTATGGGAAAACCTGGTGTTCGCGATCGGCATCATCGTCGCCAACGTGCCGGAAGGTTTGCTGCCCACCGTTACACTGTCACTGGCGATGGCGACGCAGCGCATGGCGAAGAAGAATGCGCTGGTGCGCCATCTGCCCGCCGTGGAAACGCTGGGTGCGGCCAGCGTGATCTGCAGCGACAAGACCGGCACGTTGACGCAAAACCGCATGAGCATCCGGCAGGTATTTTATTCCGGCGCGATGCGTTCACCTGACGAGTTGGTTGCTGCCGAAGCCGAGCCGCTATTCGCCATCATGCGCCATTGCCATGATCTGCGCCGCGTCGAACAAAATGGACAGCCCGCATGGCAAGGCGACCCGATGGAAGTGGCGCTGCTGCAAGCCACGCCTCCGGGCGTTGCAATGTTTCCGCGCCTCGATGAGATCCCATTCGACACCGAGCGCAAGCGCATGTCAGTGATCTGCGATACACCGCAAGGACACATGCTGTATTGCAAAGGCGCGCCTGAAATCGTGTTGCCGCTGTGCAGCGAAATGCTGCTGCAAGGAAAATATCTGCCGCTGGATGAGGCCAGCCGCGCCAGTATGCTGAACGTGCATGAGCAGATGACCGAGCGGGGGCTGCGCGTGATCGCGCTCGCGTATCGCAGTCTGCCGCCACACTCGGAACAACAACACGAGCAGAGCGAAAGCAAACTTATCTTTGCCGGACTGAGCGGCCTGGTCGATCCACCGCGCGATGCCGTCCCCGCAGCGATCAGCACCTGCCGCGTCGCCGGCATCCGCGTGATCATGATCACCGGCGATCATCCGCACACCGCCAGCGCGCTCGCACGAGAGATCGGCCTGGCGCAAAACCCGATCGCGGTGACTGGCGACAAATTGCGCCAAATGTCGGATGCCGATCTGCAACTGTTGCTTGACGAGCCCGAGCTGATCTTTGCGCGCACCAGCGCTGACCAGAAGATGCGCATCGTGCAGGCCTTGCAGCGCAAGGGCGAGATCGTCGCGGTGACCGGCGATGGAGTGAACGACGCGCCGGCGTTGAAGTGCGCCGACATCGGCATCGCAATGGGTGTTTCCGGCACCGATGTCGCGAAGGAATCGGCCGACATCATTTTGCTCGACGACAACTTTGCGACCATCGTTGCCGCCATTGAAGAAGGTCGCGCGGTGTTCGACAACCTGCGCAAATTCCTCACTTACATCCTCACCTCGAACATCCCCGAGCTGGTGCCGTATCTCGCCTTCGTGCTGTTCAAGATTCCGCTGCCTTTAACCATCATCCAAATACTCGCGGTCGATCTCGGTACTGACATGTTGCCAGCGCTCGCGCTCGGCGCGGAAAAACCCGCTCCCGATACGATGCAGCGCCCACCTCGGCCTCGCAGCGAACGGCTGCTCAACTGGAGCACGCTGCTGCGCGCCTATTTGTTTCTCGGCCCACTGGAAGCTATCGCGGCGATGGCGGCATTCTTCTTCGTGCTGCACGGTGGCGGCTGGCAATACGGAAACGTACTGGGCCATCACGACAACTTGTATTTGCAAGCCACCACCGCGTGCCTGTCGGCGATCATCGCGATGCAGGTGGTCAATGTGTATTTGTGCCGCCATCCTTTGATGTCCGTATTCAGCCGTGGCCATAGACGCAATCGCCTGATCGGGTACGGGATAATTTTCGAGTTATCGCTGCTGGTGCTGATCGACTGCACGCCGTGGGGCAATGCGCTGTTTGGCACAGCACCGCTGGATACCAAAGTATGGCTGTTCATTATTCTTTTTATGCCCGGCATATTACTGATAGAGGAGTTGCGCAAAGCGGCGGTGCGTAGAATGTCATAGCGCATCGCCACACACGAGTATGGGCTGCGAATGTTTATTAAGTCTGTTGTGATTGAATATCCGGCCGCCAACCTGCCGGAATCTTCTGCCCCTTGGCCGCAGCCTGCACAGCATCCTCCAGGAAAGCCTCGAACTCCCGCACCGCCTGCCTGTCCTCGAACAGCTCACGGCTGGCTGCGTCCAATGACGCGGCACACAAGGCACGGC
>JANXXH010000086.1 GCA_025350705.1 Gallionella sp. | reverse complement strand
AACAAGGCGCGTGTCCGGCTTTCTGCTTCTGCGTAGCGGCGTTCGTTGTATAGCGCGAGCAGTGCGTTGACTTCAGCAGGCTGGGGCTGCTTCGCGACGGGCTTGGCGTTGGGTTTGGGATTATTCTTTCCGGGCTTCATGCGCGAGGGGCGATTAATTATGGCCCAGCCTGCTTGCTTCTATAAATCTGAAATGCGGGGTTCCGCGCGGGGTCAATCAGAGGCTCGAAGTTATCACGGATGTACTGGTCGACGATCGGGTGCGAATTACGGAAACGCATCTCTTCACGCCCGTCTAGAGGAAAATCATCGATCACCACAAAGCCGGGATCGGCGGCCTTGATCCTTTCAATTTCAGTTTGCTGAAAAGCTGCGCTACGGGGAAATAACACGTAGATCTCCCACATCGGGGATTTGCGTCCCAGTGCCGCATACGCGCCAGGCCAAAAAGGTGCTGCGATGAAAGTCCGGTCACCGGGTGCGTACTGTCCGGCAAGTTTGTATAGCTCCACCAGATTACGGGCCGTCCCTTGATCAACCTTGAGCTTGTCTCTGCCTACTTGAATATCGAAGCATTGCTGAGTTGAATAAAAATAACAATACCATCTGGGATGCGTGGGAAGCATGACCAGCAGGCTCGCGCACAAAAGCAGCGCAGCAAATGGCCACTTGATCTTTGCTGATTGGCCGGCCAGCAGCGCAATAACACCCGTCAAGAAAGGAGGGATGCCCGGTCCGAGATGGGCAATATCCGCTCGTGAATAAACATAGTGCGCATAAGGCAGCACCAGAAAAATAGAGGCGGCCAGCGCGGGAGAAACCGGCTTGTTTTGTAATCTTTGCCGGATGATCCAAATAATGCCCCACACGCCAAAGGCGACAAGGGCAATGAAGAAAAATCCTTTGGTCACACTGCGCAGCATCTCTACCGTTGGCAATCTCCCGAACGGCACCAGCCATGGCCAGGGCACTGGCAACGGAAGGTTGGTGGCTTTAATTTCGAACCACAAAGTGATGCTTTCCCAAAACGCCTGTGCAAAACCGGGAACGACTACAAGAAACACCAGCTCTGGAAGGTAACCGACGACGATACCCATTAGCCAATATGCAAATGCTGTGATCAAGCCGGGGGCGCTCTCACGCTTTGCGCCGAGATAGATCATGACGCCCAGGCTGCCTATCAAGCCATACATGCCGTGGTTTCGGCCAAAGACCGCAACCAGACCGATGGTCAGGCCGGTCAGGAAATATCGTCGGTTGGACGGTTGCTCAACGAGAAATGCGAGAGCACCGACCAACATTATAGCGAGCGAAGAATCGAACAGCCTGAATTGAGGGGCCATCCAGGCCACCATCGTGACCGCTGCAAGCAACCAGAAGATGTGGTTCTGTTTTGTGGAGCTACGAACCAATACTGACAAACCGATGTACAGAGCTATAACTTGAAAGATGGTGGAACCCACCCGTAACGCCACGATACCGTTATCGCCCATCAGGCTCATGAATGCGGCTGACCAGTAGTAACGCCCGATATCGTATGCCATGAAATCGCGCATCGGCACTTCGCCCACCATCACCCGTTGCGCACCGTACCAGAGGAAGCCTTCGTCAAAGAGGCTGAAGCCTTGATACCCTTGCCAATAAAAGAGCGCAATGAAGCCTGTTACCATCATCAGCAGTGCAGAGATGATTTGTCGATTGTTATATGGAATATATTTAAGCATTGTTGGAATAATGATGAATAGGCCCGGTTATTCTAGTTTGCGGAATGGAATGACGTCTATTTTTTATTTGACACGCTATTTTTTGTTTTCATATTTGATTCGCGTCTCCCACATTTCCCACAGCGCCGCTTCGAAGTTCCGTGCAAATCGCTGGGCGTCAAACAACGGCGATGCGCTCACCTGTTCGCGCAGCCCTGAGCGTAATGCGGCCAGCTCGGGCAAGTCGTCGGCCAACGCCACTGCCTTGTCTATGTAATCCGCCACACTCGTGACGACCCAATCTCCAAGCCCGGCGGCCGTGAGCAGACTGGCACCTTGCCTTGCCAATACCGTATCACCTGCCAAAGTAATCGTCGGCACACCCATCCACAGCGCTTCGCAGGTAGTGGTGCCGCCCGGATAAGGAAATGTATCCAGCATCACATCGACTTCGGCATGAGCAGCCAGATAGGCCTCGCGTGACACCGCCCCAAGCAGTGATACCCGCGAATGATCGATGCCGTGCTGTTGCATGCGTTGCGCAAGTTGTTTGGCCACTGTCGCGTCTCCAAGTTGTTTGCATTGCCAGCGCAGTTTTGCTCCGGGTAGCGCAGCCAGAATTTCTCCCCACGCCGTCATCACGTCATCGCCCACCTTGGCCAGGTTCTGGAAACAGCCGAAAGTGATGTGGCCATTTTTTAGTGCCGGCAAAGATGCAACCGGCAGGTTGATTTCTGGCGCAGTGAAACACAATCGCGTGTCAGGGAGATACCACACGGTTTCGCTGAAATTTTTCCGCACCGCTTCCGGCGCGCCCGTTTCATCCGCCAAAAAATAATCCATTTCCGCCAACCCGGTGGTGGCGAAATAACCCAGCCAGCTAACTTGCACCGGAGCGGGTTTCCAGGCGAATATCGGCAGACGATTTTTGGCAGTGTGCCCTGCAAGATCCAGCAGCACATGCACTCCGTCTGCGTGGATCAATCGTGCGACAGCTTCGTCGCTCAGGTTGTGCAACGGTTTCCATGCAGCAAAGAAAGGTTTGATGCGGCCGGTGAGTGCGTCGCTTATGTGATCGGTTTCATAAGCGATCAACTCAACACGGACGTGATCAAGATGCGCCAGCAGGCTTTCCAGAAAATATCCCACCGGATGATTATGCAGATCGCCCGATACCATACCCACCCGCAGGCGTTCTGGTTGGTCAACACATTGCCAAGAAGAAAACCGCGAGGTCACTTTGTTGCTCACTATACTGCCGAATTCGCGAGCTTCTGCCAAGCAATATGAAGGAGGGTGATTGGCCATGTAGTTCAGGGTGAACAACAAACTGCTTCTCATTTCTGCGGAATCCGGTTTGAGTTCCACCGCTTTGCGATAGCTGGCCAATGCGGCATCCAGTTGGCCGAGGTCTTTGAGGGCGACACCCAGATTGTTGTGCGCTTCGGCAAAGCCGGGTTTGAGTTCGAGTACCCGGCGGTAGCTGGCCAGTGCT
>JANXXH010000065.1 GCA_025350705.1 Gallionella sp. | reverse complement strand
GCGCCAGGGTTTGCAGCCGCGCATCTTCCATGTCGATCACCATGCCTTGCATAATGACCGATTCAGAACTTCAGCCTTTCAGACTCATTTCTCGTTGGAAATACATGCCGCCTTCAGACTCATTTCATATTGGAATAGGCTCTCCTTATACATTCACAGAGGGAATGTTAAGATGTTGGCATAAGCATGACGAGTATAAAATTTTTCAAGCTACCCATTAGTAAAGCTGGCGAGACACCTTGAGCACACTCTATATCCGTTTACCTTCCAAAGCCGCCGCCGACAGCGCGTCACACTGGCTTGCCCTGGCTTGCCCGTTCGCCTTGGCGTCTGGCAGCGCAATCGAGCGCCAGGGCACAGCGCCTTTGTCGGACCTATCCGATACTGTAGCGAAAACTCAACGCATAGTCTTGCTGCTCGCCGCCAGCGATGTCATCCTGCTGCGCGTGAAGGTGCCCCCGCTATCGTCTGCCAGGCTGAAGGCCGCATTGCCCAATCTGGTGGAGGATCAGTTGCTGGCCGATCCGTCCGACTGCGCGGTAGTTGCAGGCGGAGTATCAGACGGATTGCGCACCGTCGCGGTGATACAGCGCGCATGGCTCGATACCGTGGCAAAGGCATTCATTGCGTTCGGCGCGCGCCATATCGCGGCTTTGCCTGCACAATTGTGCCTGCCCCATCAGCCTCAATCTGGTCAACCGGGCAGCGTGATCGTCAACATTAACGAACAAGGTACCGATATCGACATGACGCTACGCCTGTCGGAACAGGATGGCATCGGTTTGGCAATCATGCCTGAACAGAATGGATCTGCGGCAAGTGTTGCGATCCAGACATTGTGCGCGATAGTCCCTGAAGCACCGGTTACGTTGTATGTGTCTCAATCATCGGTGCTCGCTTATCAGGAAGTGGTCAACGATGCGCTCGCACTGAGTAAGCGCATCAACGTGTCTGCCGACAACTGGACACGCTGGATCGCCGGCACCGGCGAAACGACACTCGATTTGATGGCGGCAATGAACATAGGAACCGGCTCCAGGCTGGACTGGCATTCGTGGCGCTGGCCGCTGGCGCTGGCTGCCGCTGTCCTGCTCATCAATATCGCCGCCCTGAATATCGACTGGTGGCGCATGAAGAGCGAAGCAACAACGCTGCGCGCATCCATGATCCAGATCTACAAATCGGCGTATCCGAAAGAGTCCGTCATCATCGATCCGCTCGCACAGATGCAACAGAAGGTCGCGCTTGCCAAACACGTCTCTGGTCAGGCCGCACCCGATGACTTCACGGCGATCACGGCGGCATTCGGCGAGGCATGGTCCAGCGCCGTGTCGGCAACAGGCAAGGCGGCCGCGATTGCCGCGCTCGAATATCGCGAGCGATCCCTGTTCGTAAAATTAAAGCAAGGCGGCGAAGCGCCAACGCAACAGATGAAAGCCGTGCTGGCCAAATACAAATTGACGCTCGAGCTTGCTCCCGCACAATCAGGTGTGGTCGTCTGGCAGATCAGGAGCGCGCGATGAATCTGCCTGCATTGTTGAATCAAGCCAAGCAATCATTCGCGGCATTCTGGGCGGCACGCGATTCGCGCGAGCGCGCTATGCTGTCAGCGGCTGCGCTGGTCGTGGCATTGGGCTTGGGCTATGCCTTGCTGATCGATCCTGCCCTGAGTGGTCGCGACCGGTTGAACAAAAATCTGCCTGTGCTGCGCCAGCAAGTCGCTCAGTTGCAGGCCTTGGCCAAAGAAGCTGCGGTGCTTTCCATAAAACCCGACGCGCCGCTGATTGCGATGTCCAAAGAAAATATTGAAGCCGCGCTTGCGCGCAACGGATTGAAACCTCAAAGCGTGATGCTGACTAGCGACTTCGCCAAGGTGCAGCTCGCCGCAGTCTCTTTTGCCGGGACATTGAACTGGCTGGACGATATGCAGAAAACCGCGCTACTTTCCGTGGTCGATGCCAACATCATTACGCAGGATAAACCCGATATGGTCAACGCGACGTTTACGCTGCGACTACCAAGGAATGATTAATGCGGAAACTCTTGATATGGTTGCTGGCAGGAATCGCCAGCATTGCGCTCACCGTATTGATATTTTTTCCGGCGAGCTGGGTAGCGGCAATGGTAGAAAAACAGAGCGCAGGCCGCTTGACGCTCGGTGACACGCGTGGCACATTGTGGCGCGGCTCGGCCTTTGTCGGCGGTGCTGCTGGCAGCAACGATCCTGTGACGCCGCTATTGCCGGGGCGCTTCTCGTGGAAGCTGTCACCGCTGGTGTTGCTGGGCAGTGTCGAAGCCGAACTGGAAAACGACGCGGCACTGTCGCGGACTATCAACGTGACGGGCAGCTGGCGTCAATGGCAGGTGAGTCAGGGCGCGATTATATTACCGGCGGAACGATTGACCGCATTGGGCGCACCGTTGAATACAGTGCAACCGTCCGGCCAGATGCGCTTATCATGGGAACCGCTGCAATTGATGCAGCAGAATGGACAAATCGAGATGCTCGGAGACATGAATCTGGAAGTAAATGAGCTTGCTTCGCGGATGTCGCCGATCAGACCGCTGGGCAGCTATACTCTGCCAATCGTCTGGCACGGAGCACAGGCATCTGTAATGCTCAAGACCATCAAAGGGCCGATGCTGCTGAGCGGCTCAGGGATGTTTGCCAATGGACACTTGCAGTTTTCCGGCACGGCACAAGCTGAAACCGGACAAGAACAGAAACTGGAGAATTTTCTGAATTTGCTCGGACAGCGCCGCAGGGAAGGCGACCATGACGTTATCGCGCTGGAATTCAAATGATAAAAAATAAATTGCAGAAAAATCACATTCAAACAACAGAGCAAAGACCCGCCGGACGGCGGTTCTGGAATGCAATGATATTGCTGCTGTTAGCGGTGTCGGCCACGCCTTTGGCACAAGCGCAGGATCCAAATATCGATGAGCTCACCGGCAAGAGAGCCGCTGATCCTGTAATTTCTGGTAAGCATGCAGCCACCAGTGCCAAGATGGATACGGGATCGAATAGGGGCACACTCAATTTTGTCGATGCCGATATCGAATCGGTGATCGCAGCGGTTGGCGATTACACCAACATAACATTCATCATCGATCCCCGCGTTAAAGGCACGGTCAGCCTGGTATCCGAAAAGCCGCTCACCAAGGATCAGGCTTTTCAATTGTTGACCTCGGTGTTGCGTTTGCGCGGTTACTCGGTGGTGACCGCCAACGGTTATGCCAAAGTAGTACCGGAAGCGGACGCCAAGTTGCAGGCCAGCCCTCTTCAATCCGGCCAGTCCGGTGTAGTACGCGGCGACCAGATCGCGACACAGGTTTTTCATTTGAATTATGAATCCGCCAACAATCTGGTGGCAGTGTTGCGCCCGCTGATCTCCCCGAACAACACTATCAACGCCAATCCGGGCAACAACACGCTGGTCATCACCGATTATGCCGATAACCTGCTGCGGCTGGGCAAAATAATCTCGGCACTGGACGGTCCCGCGAACAGCGATCTGGAGATGGTTCCCATCCGTTATGCGGTCGCCAGCGACATTGCTGTGATGGTCAATCGGCTGCTGGAGCCGGCCAGCGCAACCGGAGGCGATGCCGGGCGCATCACATTGCTCGCCTATCCGCGCACCAATTCTGTCCTGATTCGCGCGCCGTCCGAAGCACGCTCCAATCTGGCAAAAGCGTTGATTGAAAAACTCGACCAGCCGACCGCGCAGCCGGGCAATGTGCATGTCGTATATTTAAAAAATGCCGAAGCGACCAAGCTAGCGCAGACCTTGCGCGCCGTCATGTCTTCGGATACTTCCGCAATCACGACAGCGCTCCCATCGCCTTCGGCGCCAGCACCCATGCCATCGCAAGCTCAGCCGCTGTCCAGCGGCGGCCCAGCCGGGTTCATCCAGGCCGACCCAACGACCAATACACTGATCATCACTGCCAGTGAATCGGTCTACCGCAATTTGCGGGCTATCATCGACCAACTCGATGCGCGCCGTGCCCAGGTTTATATCGAGTCGCTGATCGTCGAAGTGTCCGCAAGCAAAGCGGCAGAGTTGGGCGTGCAATGGGCCGGCTTGGCCGGAAGCACTAGCGGCAACTACCAGGTGGGGGCACTGACCGGTTTTAACTCGGGAGGTAACAACCTGATCAACCAGGCTGTTGCAAAAGCTGCCGGAAACGCACCTCTGCCGTTGGGCAACGGCCTGACCCTCGGCTATTTAAACCACTCCGGCCTGGGCGCATTAGTCCATGCGCTTGAATCCGACACCAGCGCAAATATCCTGTCGATGCCCAACCTGATCACACTCGACAATGAAGAAGCAAAGATCATCGTCGGCCAGAACGTGCCTTTCATTACCGGTCAGTACACGACGGCGGCCTCAGGCGGCAGCTCGAGCGTGAATCCATTCCAGACGGTCGAGCGCAAGGATATCGGTCTGACGTTGCGCGTGAAGCCGCAAATCTCACAAGGCGGCACGGTCAAACTGGCGATTTATCAGGAAACCTCCTCCATTCAGGATTCGACCAATTCAGCCGGGCTCATCACCAGCAAACGCTCGCTCGATACCAATGTGCTGGTGGATGACGGACAGATCATCGTGCTGGGCGGCTTGATCGATGACAACATGCAGGACAGCATCGAGAAAGTACCGGGCTTGGGTGATATTCCGATCCTGGGAAGTTTATTCCAGTACAAGAAGCGCAGTCACGTCAAAACAAATCTGATGGTGTTCTTGCGGCCAACCATCGTACGCAACAATGAACAGAGCGTGAATCTGTCTGCAGATCGCTATGAGTATATCCGCGATGCGGAAATCAACGGACAACCGGATCGGACTTTCGTGTTGCCGAATATGAACGCGCCGCAGCTGCCACCCCTACAGGATGGAAAGATGAACGGAGGTCTATTGTTCAACCGGATGGATAACGGCCCGCTATCCAATAATACCGGGGCCAATAGTACCGGATCCAACAAGACCGAGCCGAACGCACCACAAGATTCTCAATCTGAACTTCCACAAAGCCCTGCTCCGCAGCAACCGGCGGCAGCGCAATAAATCGCAATGAGTGATTCTTCAATCGGCACTCACCTCCTCCCCTACGCATTCGCCCGTGACTTCGTGCTGCTGGCACAGCGCAACAGCATCTTGGACAGTGCCGTTGAAGTCTGGATATCGGAAGCAACCGCTCCGAAGGCGATCGCGGAAGTGAGCCGCTGTTTCGGGCACATCAGGTTGAAATCCATGTCGCGTGAAGCTCTCGAAGCGGAGATCGCCAAAGCCTATGCCGGTTCGGGCGGCGACGCAGCGCAAGTCATCGACGAATACGAATCCGATCTGGACCTGAACAAACTGATGCTGGACATGCCGGCGGTCGAAGACTTGCTCGAATCGGCCGACGATGCGCCGGTGATCCGCATGATCAATGCGCTGCTGACGCAGGCATTGCGCGAAGGCGCATCGGATATCCATATCGAACCATTCGAGCAGATTTCAGTAGTGCGCTTTCGCATCGACGGCAGTTTGCGTGATGTGGTCAGGCCCAAGAAGGCGATCCATGCCTCGCTGATCTCGCGCATCAAGATCATGGCGCAGCTCGACATCGCCGAAAAACGTTTGCCTCAGGATGGCCGCATCACGCTGCGCGTCGGCGGAAAGGCGGTCGATGTGCGCGTCTCCACGTTGCCCACCGGCCATGGCGAACGCGCGGTGTTGCGCCTGCTCGACAAGGAATCCGGCAAGCTCGACTTGCAGCACCTGGGCATGAGCGCGGAGACGCTAGCGCAATTCGACAAACTGATCGCGCAGCCGCACGGCATCGTGCTGGTCACCGGGCCTACAGGATCGGGGAAGACCACCACGCTGTATGCCGCGCTGTCGCGGTTGAATAAGACCGATACCAATATCCTGACGGTAGAAGACCCGGTTGAATACGAACTGAACGGCATCGGCCAGACCCAGGTCAATCCGCGCATCGACATGACGTTCGCCAAAGCCTTGCGCGCCATCCTCCGGCAAGACCCCGACATCATCATGATCGGCGAGATACGCGACCTGGAAACCGCGCAGATCGCCGTGCAGGCCTCGTTGACCGGCCATCTGGTGCTTGCGACTTTGCACACCAACGACTCGGCTGCCGCCGTCACGCGCCTGCTCGACATGGGCATCGAGCCGTTCCTGTTGTCATCATCGCTGCTCGGCGTAGTCGCGCAACGACTGGTAAGAAAATTGTGCCCGCACTGCAAACGGCAGGAGGGAAAATTATGGGTAGAGGTCGGCTGCGACAAATGCGGCCTCACCGGCTATCAGGGGCGTGTCGGCGTGTATGAATTATTGCTGACCACCGAACAGATACGCGCGCAGATCCACAACCGAGCATCGGAAGCCGACATCCGCGCTGCCGCGCAAAGGGATGGGATGCGCACGATGCGCGAGGACGGCGAACGCTGGTTGGCCGACGGCACAACGACGCAGGCGGAATTGCTGCGCGTCACCAAGGATTAAGCAAAGCAACATGCCCGCATTCAGCTACGAAGCCGTAGATGCCACAGGCGACACCAAGAAAGGTGTGGTCAACTCAGACAGCGCGCGCGCCGCGCGCGCAGAGTTGCGCGCGCAGGGGCTGGTGCCGATCAGCGTCGATGCCATCGAGACCCAGCTCGATGAAACAGGACAAACCAAAAGCCGCGCCTTTGGCGATCGCCTGTCCACCATCGAGCTGGCACTGTTCACGCGCCAACTGGCAAGCCTGCTTGAAGCCAGCCTGCCGCTGGAGCAGGCGTTCTCCGCATTACTGGAACAAGCCGAGCGTACTTATGTGCGCGACCTGGTCGCGTCGATACGTTCCGAGGTGATGGGCGGCGCTTCGCTGTCCGATGCGCTGGCAAAACATCCGCGCGACTTCGCCGACATCTATCGCGCGCTGGTCACCTCCGGCGAGCAGATCGGGCAACTGGCAAAGGTATTATCGCGGCTGGCCGACTATATCGAGCGGCGCAATGCGCTGGTGCAAAAAGTCAGGCTTGCGTTCACCTACCCGGCCATCGTCACCGTCGTGGCGTTTCTGATCGTGATCTTTTTGCTGACCTATGTGGTGCCGCAGATCGTGTCGGTGTTCGCGAACACCAAACAGAAGCTGCCGTTTCTGACCACGGTGATGCTGGGCGTTTCGGACTTCGTCAGGAATTACGGCTGGATCGTTTTGCTGGCTGTCATCGCGCTGGCCTTCGCCTGGCGCCGCGCACTGAAAGATCCGAAGATCAAGTTGCGCTGGCATACCTGGCTGCTGACCGCGCCGATGTATGGAAGATTCGAGCGCAGCCTCAACACGGCGCGTTTCGCCAGCACACTGGCGATCACCACCGGTTCCGGCGTGCCGATATTGCGCGCATTACAAACCAGCCGCGACACCCTGACCAATGTCGCGATGCGCGCACAAGTCGAAGAAGCCACCAACAGCGTGCGCGAAGGTGTAGGCCTGGCGCGTGCGCTGTCGGCGCACAAACATTTTCCGGCTATGCTGATCCACATGATACGCTCTGGCGAATCGACCGGAGAATTGCCGAAGATGCTTGAGCGTGCCGCCAACGCGCAGGAGCAAGATCTGGAACGCCGTGCGATGACCATGGCAGGCTTGCTGGAACCTGCGCTGATACTGGCGATGGGCGTGGTGGTGCTGCTGATCGTGCTGGCGGTATTGATGCCGATCATTGAGATCAACCAACTGGTACGTTGATATGCGACCAAATCCAATTCGCATAATTGTAGGAGCGGGGCCTGCGTGTGTTGTTGGGGCTTTAGCCCCTTACAATCACGGCGTACCTCTTGCGGGTGATGCCCGCGAACAAACAACTATCGCGGGCATGGCCCGCTCCTACGGTTGTCCGGCCTAAAGTTTCGGACATCCGGCAAATTCTCTAATTGGCTTGGAATGAAAAATTGATTGAGCATTAATTAACAGGAATACAATGAAATGAAGCGCATGCCACTGATCACGAGTTTTGTACTGTTCCTCGCCCTGTGCGTTTCGGCTGCATATTGGACGATGCAGTTGTTCAAGCCGCCAATGCGATCTGTCGCAGCCCCACCCCAGACAGCACTGCCTGCGCCAAAGCTGGATGCTGCGGCAAGTTTGTTGGGTGGTCATACTGCTGCCGTCGCCAGTAATTTCCAATTAAAAGGAGTGGTGGTCGGCAGCAAAGCAGCTGACAGCGTTGCGATCCTGGCGGCGAATGGCCGTCCGGCGCATGCTTACAAAATCAATGAAGAAGTGACGCCCGGTGTCACAGTCAAAGAAGTGCAGAACCGTTATGTACTGCTCTCTGATAATGGCGTCATCAAGCGGGTTGAATTGCCGACCGATGCCAAACGCAAGTGAACCGGTTACTGGTCTCCTTGACTAGGTATTCTGCACCACGATCTTAGGGAATGCCGCACTGTGATCCTGCGCCATGTCCGCGACCTTGACCGCGATGCGGCGTGCGATCTGTTTATACACTTTGGCGATGCTGCCATCGGGGTCGGCTACTACAGTAGGATTGCCTGAGTCCGCCTGTTCGCGGATGCGAATGTCCAGCGGCAAGCCGCCCAGAAACTCCACATCGTAATCCGCGCACATCTTCTCGCCGCCGCCCGCGCCAAAGATATGTTCTTCGTGTCCGCATTTCGAACAGATGTGCGTGCTCATGTTCTCGACAATGCCGACGATCTTGATGCCGACCTTCTCGAACATCTTGAGTCCTTTGCGCGCGTCCATCAGCGCGATGTCCTGAGGCGTGGTCACGATCACAGCACCGGTCACCGGCACTTTTTGCGCCAGTGTAAGCTGGATGTCACCGGTGCCCGGCGGCAGATCAACTACCAGGTAATCCAGATTGTCCCATTTAGTTTGATGCAGCAACTGATCCAACGCTTGGGTCACCATCGGGCCGCGCCACACCATGGGCGTATCGTCACCGTCGATCATGAAGCCGATGGACATGGCCTGCAGGCCGTGGTTGCTCATCGGCTCCATCGATTTTCCATCCTTCGATTTCGGTTGGCCGGAAATGCCTAGCATGGTCGGTTGCGAAGGACCGTAGATGTCGGCATCCAGCACGCCCACGCGCGCACCTTCGGCGGCCAGCGCCAGCGCAAGGTTCACGGCGGTGGTGGACTTACCTACGCCGCCTTTACCGCTCGCCACCGCGATGATGTTCTTCACGCCTTCCACCAGCTTCACGCCGCGCTGCACCGCATGCGGCACGACCTTGCTGCTTACGTTGACGCTGATCTTGCCCACGCCCGGCAAAGCCGATTTCAGATGCGCTTCTACCATCGCGCGTATCTCGTCCCACACGCTCTTGGCCGGATAGCCGAGCAGGATATCCAGCGACACATCGCTGCCGCTGATCTTGATGTTCTTGACGGACTTGCCGCTGACGAAATCTTTTTTGGTGTTCGGGTCGATCAAATTCTTCAACGCATTCTGCACATCAGTATCTTTAAAACTCATCACTTGCTCCTGGATCAATTAAAACGTTTAGGACAGGATTTTAAACTATGCCGACTTAATTTGTCGGGTATTTTTTGCCCGGTCTTGCTTGCACGGATCCCGACTTAAGGACTAGGTTCGCGACTTGCTCCCGCAATGCCAAGCCGGAGCAAATAATCCTTCCATAATTCACCCTGGTTTTTGCCCAACTTATGCAAATACTCCCATGTGTATAGCCCGGTATCGTGTCCGTCATCGAAGTCGATCTGGATGACATAACTGCCGACCGGCGTGACTGAGCTTACCCCGACATCCTTCTTTCCTGTCTGCAATACCTCCTGCCCGGGCCCGTGTCCGCTGACATCGGCAGATGGAGAATACACGCGCAGCAACTCATAGGGCAGTTGATAGCATGCATCTTCGTCGAAAGTGATCTCGAGCATACAGGATTGCTGGCGTAATTAATTTCCGTGGGTTGCTCTGACATGGCTCTAATGTTGCTCCTGTTGTGAGCAGCAGATCATCTACTACCAATAAAATCTAACGTACTTTGAAATGGGTGTTTACAAACCGGACGATCTCCGAATACGGGATATCCTCCAATTCACCGTACCTCTGCCAGGCCATAGCCAAAAGCGCGGCTACATCAGCAACCTCATCACTGCCATCCAGCACAAATTGCAGTCCCTTCAAGCCACCGCATTGCATACGCATTTCTTGCGCATGCGGCAGCGTGCCATCGATATGTGACTTGCCCAGCGCAAATGCGAAGTTGTTCCGCAACAAGTCACGCATTGCGATGCAACGTTCGTGTGCCCCAACGCAATTGCAATCAACTATTTCACGCTCGGCAATATTACGCTTCTCTGCTTTCGAGCAAGCCGCACAATGCGTTAACAATGACTTTTCAAACGGGCATGCACGCAGAATCGCAGTTGACAGCGCCCGCCTATAGGCTGTTTCGTCCATTGCGTGTTGTTTAGAGGCTCCCTTTAATCATCCTGAGGATTGGGGGCTGCCAAGCGCACTTGATTGAGCAAATCTTCGGCGTGCAATTCATTATCGGCAAAGATAACTTTAATGACACCTGACGCATCTTCTGGCTGCTCACCACGCAGCAGCTTGGCCCGGTTCGATGCTTCACGAAAAGCCTCGTACTGTTCCAGTTTCTCCAATCGACGGATCGGCTTTTCAAATATCTTGTACACAAAATAGGGCATTGCCAACTTTCAGAGTGTTGATACAAAAAAAGCAGTTGTCAGGGTTTTGCTGCGGGTTTCAGAAAAGTCACTACTTTAGATCCCGGTTCATTTTTGCTGGAACAACTGCCCTCCCCGACCCCGGCATCCCGTTCAGCCTCATGCAACAGATTGATCACATCCACGTAATGCTTCTGCTTCACCATCATCAACGCTGTAAGGCCGCCTTCGTTGCGTGCCATCACATCGGCTCCCTCTTTCAGCAGCGTTTCGACCACTGCTGTTTCACCATAACCCGCCGCAAGCATCAAGGGACGGATACCGTAAGCGATCGGCGCCTCGACGTTCGCCCCCGCATCGATCAAGGCTTGTGCAACATCTGCAAATCCCCGATCCAGCTCCGCGTTATAGGCCGCCTTCATCAGTGGTGTCCAACCGCGTTCATCGCTTGCATTGACGTCCGCACCGGCTTCGATCAACGCCAGCACCATGGGTAGATTTCCGGCGTGGGATGCCAGCATCAGCAGCGTGGCACCTTCTCTGTCGCGCGAATTGATCTCGGCTCCGGCGGCCAACATCCGCCGGACAGAGACCAGGTTGCCCGAACTTACGGCCTCAAACAATTCTGTAGACATGTAATTTTCCTTGATACTTTGATTCTTGATTTTCAGTTATTACTGTTCACGATTATTTTTCTCAATTATTCTTGGCACCCTGATTCACCCATTTTTTCAATATCTCGATTTTGTCCTTGGCCAAACCACCGTCCATGCCAAATGGCATCTTGATGGAGGCGTGGACACGCCCCTCGATCACCTGGATCAAGATACTGGTAAAACTGTCACCCGGCTTGATGACAGCCCCGAACTTTGTTCCCTTCATCAGGCTCTCATAGGAAGTCATATTTAATCCGCTTTTCTCATAGCCCTTGCCTCCCGGCTGGTGACAGCTCAAACAATAGTCATGGATGATAGGAAGGACATCATTCTTGTAGCTGATTTCTGACTGAGCAACAGTAGCTAGAGCAGGATATGAAAGCACTGCAAGAACAGCGGCAACCAGTAATGTTCTGTTTTTCATAATTCATTCCTTCAAGTTATACCTGCGTTAAAAAAATCATGATCCATGATGGACGGACACACGGTGAAACGGCACTGTCATGTTCGTGAGAGATTTGTTATTTCAACCGAGACCAGATTTGGTTCTTCACGACAAACAGCATGGCTGTCAAAACGAGCAAATACCCGATAACGTAATAGCCCAGCTTGTGCCGCTCCTCCTCATGGGGGTCGGCGGCCCAAGCGAGAAATGATACGATGTCACGCGCCTTTGCCTGAAGCTCTGCACGCTGCACCGGGTCTGTTGCGCCGCTCATCCCCATCATATCCGGCATTCTTGTTTCGGGAAAAACATGATTGCCGGTCATTCCTTCCGGAGTGATGTAGTAGCCGATGAGATAAGAATACACATAACTGGGTCCGCCCTCGCGAGCCTTCGCAATCAAACTCAGGTCAGGAGGGACAATTCCGTAAGACTGAATGGCTGTTTCATCAGACAACTGGCTGGTCAACGCTGTGTCAAGCGGTTGATCGCCGCGCCAGTCACTTACCTTTTTCTTGTCCATTCCGAATTTAACCAGATCCCGATATGTGATGTATTTCAGGCTATGGCAGGTATGGCAGGCATTCATCAATGCGTCCGCACCGCGTTCAACAGCCGGCAGGTCGGTTTCTAGCTGGATTTGTTCCAGCTTTGATTCTGCTGCCCCTGCATGAAAGGAAGAACAGCACAGCACCAATATGAAAATGAGCTTTTTCATTTGATATCTCCAATGCGGCGCTGGTGTGGCAATTTGTTTTTTTCCTTTGCTTCGCTTGCGATTAATGTCTCCACTTCTGGCGGCAAGCCGCACCGGATGAGCCATTGTTCTTCCTTCCTTGAAATAAAAGGAAGAAGCACGAACTGCGCAAAGTAAAAAATTGTCGCAATTTTACCTATCATGATGGACTGATCGGTAGGCGGTATATATCCGACATATCCCAGCACCAACATATCCACCACGAACAAGTAGAACATCACGCGATACCAAGGACGATAATGTGCCCCGCCGGGAATTCGGGAACGGTCCAGATAGGGCATGAAAGAAAACACCATCACTGACAATCCCATCGCCACCACACCGCCAACCAGGTTCGGCACCGAGCGCAAGATCGCGTAGAAAGGCAGGAAATACCATTCCGGAACGATGTGAGTCGGGGTTTGCATCGGGTTGGCCGGGATGTTGTTGGCGGGCTCCATCAAGCTATTGGGCAAAAAGAACACGAAGATGCAGTACACGATCAAAAATATGCCCAACCCGTAAAAATCCTTGATAGTGAAATAGGGATGGAATGGGATGTTGTCCTTGGCTGCCAGATCGATGCCGCTCGGATTGCTGCTCTTGACTGTATGCAGTGCGACCAGATGCACCAACACCCCACCGATAATCAGGAACGGTAACAAATAGTGCAGCGCGAAGAAGCGTGTCAGTGTTGCGTCGCCGACGCCAAAGTCGCCACGAAGCCAGACCACCACCTGATCGCCGAAGAATGGTGTGGCACGAAACAGATTGGTGATCACGGTCGCGCCCCAGAAGGACATTTGACCCCACGGTAACAAATACCCCATAAAGGCGGTTGCCATCAGCAACAGCAACAGACCTTGTCCGGTCCACCACATCAATTCGCGTGGCGCGCGGTAAGAACCATAGTAAAGAGTGCGCGCCATATGAATATAGATCACCAGAAAGAATGCCGACGCGCCGGTGGAATGCATGTAGCGCAACAGCCATCCGAAATTCACGTCGCGCATGATGTGCTGGATGGAATCAAATGACAGGGTGACATCCGCTTTGTAGTGCATGGCCAGAAAGATACCTGTGGCGACTTGCAGCACCAATACAAAGCCGGCCAAAAAACCGAAGTTCCACCAGTAGCTCAGATTTCGCGGGGTGGGATATTCGGTTAAATCATGTTTGACAAAACTACTAAACGGAAAACGCTGGTCTATCCATTTGATGACTCTGCTTTTCATGATTGCCTCCTATGCTTCTCCGATGAGTATTTTATCCGCAGCAATAAACCTATAGGGAGGCACTGCCAGATTTTTAGGTGCTGGGCCGCGTGTGACTCGGCCACTGTCGTCATACTGACTGCCATGGCAATGACATGTCCAACCTGGTCCCTCTTTGTTCGGCACACAACCCAAATGCGTGCAGATGCCTACCACGACCAACCATTCCGGATGTATGACCCGCTTTTTGTCCGGTTCTGGATCGAGCCCGCCGTCGGAAGCCTCCATCGCCTTGATCTCTTCCTGGGTACGATGAAAGATAAATATCGGCTTGCCCTGCCAGGCAACTGTATGCACACCGTCTTCCGGTATACCAGACAGATCCGCTTCTGTCGTGGCTTTGGCCAACACATCCGAACTTGGATTCATACTGGCGACAAACGGGATACAGGCCGCCGCTGCGCCAGCGCCTCCGACGACAGAGGTCACTTTGATTAAAAAATTGCGGCGATCTGTATCACCTAAAGTATCGCTTTCAGCCATTACAATCTCCCAATTACAAAATTAAGCATACTATTTTTCCCCGTTCGACCGGAACTGTTCGCGCCCCCGAATTCAGAACGCTATTTCTGCACTGTTTTTTTCAACACGGTGCGAATCGCATCCGGGGTTTTCATGATGTTCATGAAGCTGTTTTTTCCCATCATGCTCAAATCTGGAAAGTTGATCGCGATGCGAAAACGCGCATACATCGCATAGACCTTGTTGCCGGAAACCAATACTTCATAGGGCAAATGCGCGGTGGATTTTAGTTCATGGAAATCGATCTCACTCATGATGAACCTGTCATCCATGTATTTTTCGGCTTCGGTGGCACCCTTCAGACCAACCCCGAATACACTCTCCTCTTTTCCGGGAACATCGACACGGTAAACTTTTGTGACACCGTTATTATTGGATGACAGTTTTGCATCCACTGCCTGTACCGCCTCTTCGTAGCTGGCATATTCAGCCAACACATCCGGTTCATCGAAATATTCCATGCCCACCATATAGTGATATTTGCGCGCCTGTTTGGCGGTCATGCTTTTCGCTCCAAACTCTTCAACCCTGCCCAGCGCGGTAGCCAATCCTGCCACGACACCAAGCAAATCACTTTTCATGCGATAGACATGCGACATATAAACCGGGTTCGTATAGCTCACTTGAACCTCATCTTTTATTTTGGTGATCGACACTCTTTGTATCGCGCCGAATCCGCCATGCTCGGAATCTGCCGCATTCTTCTTCAACTCATCGTTGGTGACAACCAAAATGGATGCATCGGTATAAGGCGAATAGTTCCCTACTACGGTAAAACCAGCCGCGGTCAACGCAGCTTTAGCCTGCTCGGTTTTCTCGGCAACCGTTCCCGTGCCTTTTGACGCAAGTATGAACGGTTTCAAATAATCGTCATCGGCCATCGCATTGCCGATACCGAACAAGAACAGCGCCGAAAATAATATTTTGTTTAGTGTCCGTTTATTCATCATGGTTCTCCTGCCAGGTCGTTTATGTACGGTTATCAACTTTACTTGGTTTTCAAGCTGCTTAGGGAGTTTAAAGTTTCTCAGGGTTAAACCAGGCTAGTTTTTTCCTGAGTGTGACTACACCGCCGACGATGATCAAAGTCGGAGCTTGCAGTTTTTCCACTTGTGCGGCTCCGGGCAGTGTCGCAAGCGTACCGGTGATGACACGCTGATTTTGCGTGGTACCCTGTTGCACGATCGCGGCGGGTGTGATGCCAGACAGGCCATGTGCGATGAGTTCGGCGCAGAGAGTTGCCAGGCCATGCAGCCCCATATAAACCACGATGGTTTGCTTCGGGCGAGCCAGCGCGTCCCAGTCGAGATTCATGCTGCCGTCCTTCAGGTGTCCTGTGACAAAAATACAGGATTGCGCATGGTCGCGATGCGTCAGCGGAATGCCCGCGTAGGCGGACACGCCGGAAGCTGCGGTGATGCCGGGCACGATTTGAAACAAGATGCCATGTTCGGCTAGCGTCTCGATCTCTTCGCCGCCGCGCCCGAAAATGAACGGGTCGCCGCCCTTGAGACGCAACACCCGCTTGCCTTCTTTGGCCAGCCGCACCAGCAACTCGTTGATCTCTTCCTGCGGCAAGGTATGGTCGTCACGCTTCTTGCCGACATAGATGCGCTCGGCATCGCGCCGCACCATATCGAGTATCGGTTTGGATACCAGATTGTCATACACCACCACATCGGCTTTTTGCATCAGGCGCAAGGCTCGAAAGGTCAGCAAGTCCGGATCACCGGGGCCAGCACCGACCAGATACACCTCTCCACGCTGGATATTGTCCTCGTTCGCCAGCATCTGCTGCATCATCTTCTCTGCGCTGCTTTCATCGCCGGTCAGCACCTTCTCTGCAACCACGCCCTCCAGTGCATTCTCCCAGAAGATGCGGCGCTTGGCCGGATTGGTGACGCGCTGCTTGACCTGCTCGCGAAAGCGTTCCGCGAAGGCCGCAAGGCGGCTGTAGTTCTGCGGGATCATGGTCTCCAGCTTGCCGCGCATCATGCGCGTCAGCACCGGCGATGCACCGCCGCTGGAGAACGCCACCATCAGCGGCGAACGGTCGAGGATGGCGGGCATGATGAAACTGCACAACTCCGGATCGTCCACCACGTTCACCGGGATGTTGCGCGCGCGCGCCAATTCGGACACTTGCCGATTGACGCTGCGATCATTGGTCGCTGCGATGACCAGTGTTACACCTTCAAGGTGCTGAGACGCGAAACGAGCGACGATGCTCTCGACGCGTTGCCGTTCTGCCAACGCGGGCTCGATCTGCGGCGCGACCACGCGCACATTCGCCCCCGCCTCCAACAGCACGCCTGCCTTGCGCTTACCAACCTCGCCGCCGCCCACCACCAGGCACAGCTTGTTCCGGACATCGGCAAAGATCGGCAAGTAGTCCATTATTCCTTTACCGCTTTCAAAATCAACGGCACCAGCGCTTCCGGCAGCTTGATCTTGCCCGCAAGCGCGAATTCATGTGCGCGCCGCGACATCTTCTCCCAGGTCTTGTGGATGATCTTGATCCACTTCTCCTCGTCATATTCCGGGTGCTGGGCGGCAAATCCGGCAATATAATGTTCAAGGAACACCAGGTCCACCACGTCTTCCATCAACTGTGTCTCCGGGTTGACCTTCAGGCCCTTCTTGCTGAGGATGGTTTTGACGCGGACTATCATCTCGTCGTCGTAACCCACTTCTTGCATGATGCGCCCGGCGGTCTCGGCGTGAAACTTGTACAGCCCGGTGCGCCATTGCAGATAGCCGGTCCGGTCCATCGGGTAATCGCCGCGCGGTATTTTCCAACGCTGGATATGTTGTGCACGAACTGCAAGCCTCACCGCCTCCGAGGCCTCTGGAACATAGCGCTCCTGCATCACGCTCATGCGTTGCGCGTAGAGCAGCTCCTTGGGATATTCCTTGCCATCGGACACTTCCTTGTTTGGATCTTCCGCGTTGGCCCGGTCAAAGGCAGCGATGGCGGCTTGATAAAGTTCCTGTGTCATATTGCTCGTTCGATGGATAGGGTTGGTTCAATTTGTTTATCGATGTGTTGCTGAATGAATGCAACAAAGCGCGTCGCCCAGTAACAACTGCCTATAGTGCGCAAATGAGTGTATGAAGCAAGCATATTGTGCAGGATAAGGCCGTCCCGCTCGCCATTGATGCCGTGGCCGCGCTCGACATGGTATGCGAAGCGGGTATCAGGCGAAAGATTCTCCAGGCTGGAATAATGGAACTCGTGCGCCTTGATCTGCTTCGCGGGCATATCAGGACGCGGCCAGGGGTGTTCCTCGTCTTCCTTGAGATGCACATAGCCGCGGCCTATGGGTTTGTCGTGCATCTGCACATCGCCCGGGATCGCGCCGACCATCTCGTAGGTGCGCCCCTGATAAGTGATCCCTCGCGACAGGTACATCAACCCGCCGCATTCGGCATAGGTCGGCAAGCCATTCTCGATGGCTTGCCTGATCTCGGTACGCAATGCCGCGTTCGCTTCCAGCTCGGCGGCACAGGTCTCGGGAAAACCGCCGCCAATGTACAAGCCGTCCACGTGCGGCAGCCGTGCATCGTGCATGGTATCGAACGGTACCAGCTCGGCGCCCGCCGCTTCAAGCGCGTCGAGATCGTCTGCGTAATAAAAACCGAAAGCGCGGTCGCGCGCGATGGCTATGCGCACCCTATCGCCGCAGGACAGCGGGCTCACGCTGGCCTTTAGCGGAATGTTCAGCGGCGGTTTCTGTGAAAGCGCGAGCAGTTTGTCCAAGTCGACCTGTTCCGCGATGACCTCGCCTATCTGTTTGATCTTGGCTGTGGCGACATGCGACTCGTTACTGGGCATCAGGCCGAGATGGCGCTCGATGATGCCGAGTCGCTCGTCGTGATGGATCGCGCCGATCACCGGCACATCGGTGTAATGCTCGATGACGGCGCGCAACTTGGCTTCATGGCGACTTCCGCCAAGATTGTTCAGTATCACTCCGGCGATATTGATGTCGCGATCGAATGCCTGATAGCCGAGGATCAACGGCGCGATGCCGCGCGTCATGCCGCGCGCATCGATCACCAGGAACACCGGCAGGTCGAGCAGCTTCGCCAGCGCGGCATTGCTGTTGCTGCCATCCAGCGCGAGGCCATCGTACAACCCCTTGTTACCCTCTACCAGGTTAACCTCTGCGCTGTGGCGCGCAAAGGTTGCAAGGATGTCGTTGCGTTCCATCAGGTACAGATCGAGGTTGCGGCAGGCGCGTCCTGAAGCTTGGCTGAGCCACATCGGATCGATGTAATCGGGGCCTTTCTTGAACGGCTGGACTCTATGACCTCGTGCGCTCAAGGCGGCACAAAGCCCGATGCTGACCATAGTCTTGCCGGAGGATTTGTGCGCTGCTGATATCAGCATCCGGTTCATGGTGGATTCAATCAGTGGCACCCGCAGCGACAACGTGTGGTTTGTCGTGCGGCATAAAATTCAATGCGCGTACCCCAATGGTGGTAATCAGGAAGGCGATGGCCAGGCCACCCAAGCCCAGCAGGAATTCAGGCAGCGAAGGCTGGTACAGACCGATCTGCCCGTCACCGAAACTGCTCTTCACTTCATATCCGGGAAAGATGTTCAGCGGGAATGCCTGCCCGCCGATAATGAACACATACAGCAGCGCGAAGCCGCCCAGTATCACCAACAGCGAGGCCGCGAGCACATTCCGTGGCTTGCCCAGCCCGGGCGTATAGATCAGCAACAGCGGCAGCAGATTGCCGAGCAAGCCGTAGCCCCACCAGAACAATTGCGGATAGATACCGCCATCCACCAGGATGAAGCGCTCGAATGCGGACTGGTGAGCAAAATACAGGTTGGTCAGGTGATAAGCGGCCACCAGATACAATGCACCGATGATGAAGATGCCAAGCAGATTTTTCATGCGGCTGACGATCTCGGGCGTGTGCTTCTTGCCGTTCCATGCATAGATGGAAGATTGAACGACATGGAATACCGCCAAGCCCCAAGCGAAGGAGATCACGATGAACATCGGCGGCAGCAGCGCCGATCCGTATGCCTGGCGTGCTGAAAGAAAGGCGAAGATCAAACCGGTACCGGTGGTCAGGATGAAACGCCAGGCGAACACGACAAAACCGGCGGGCTTGGTCCATCGATTCATGCGCTGCTCCATCATCGTCCAGAGGTAAACAACAACCGTTGCAAACATGCCGGTATACAGCAGCACGTTCCATGCGAACACCGAGGTGATGTTGTAGTGGGTCGCGGCGACGATGACGCGATCCGGCCTGCCCAGATCCAGCATCAATACCGTCAGCCCACCGGCCAGCAGCGCGATGGACAACAGGCTGGCCAGCGGAGCCCTCGCCTTGTACACCGACTTGCCGAATACCGAACCGATGGACGCAACATTGAGCACCCCCGATGCAGCCACGATCATGAATATCGCGAACACGTGCGGCATGCCCCAGACGATCTGGTTGTTCATTCCGGTGATGATGTGGCCATGCTCTTCCATCATGTGTGCGGCAAATAATCCCATCGCCACGACCAATAATCCTGCGGCAACCATGCCGTAAAAATATTGTTGCTCGTTTCTATCGAAAGAGTTTCTTTGCATGATCTATATCCCCTGGTAACGGATGCCGGTATTCAGCTCCAGATCGGCGCGCACTTGTGTAGATGCAACCGTGCGGATCTTTCTCGAGATTTCACTTTCCGGGTCGTTGAGATTGCCGAACAGGATGGACTTGTTCGGGCAGGCTTCGGCACAGGCGGGTTGCTGTCCCTTGTCGACACGATGCACGCACATAGTACAGCTTTCCACCGTGCCTTTGCCGCGCGGCACATCGGGCTTCTGGTCATGCAGCGGTTCATGTACAAAAGAGCGCGCCTTGTACGGACAGGCCATCATGCAGTAGCGGCAACCGATGCAGGTATGCTTGTCGACAAGCACGATGCCGTCAGCGCGCTTGAAGGACGCACCTGTCGGACACACATCCACGCAGGGCGGCTCCGCACAATGCTGGCACATCATCGGCAGCGACACTTCACGCCCACTGCGCATATCCTTGAGCTCGACCTTGCGTATCCATTGCGAATCGGTCGGACTCAGTCCGCCAGATAATCCATTTTCCTTATTGCAGGCTTTCACGCAATCATTGCAACCATCCGCACAGTTCGCGGTGTCGATCAGCATGCCCCAGCGTACTTTGCTCGAAACGGCTTCTGTTTTGCCATGCGCCATATCGAACAGCAACATCCCCGGTGCGATGGCAACTGCCGCCGCCCCGACCGACGTCTTCAGGAATTGCCTGCGCTGCACATTCGTGTCGCTCATTTGGATTCCTTCTGAACCAATGATGCCTCTTGGGCTAAAGATGATTTCCGTTTGCTGGAGTGACATTCGAAACAATCTATCTTGACCGCTTCATAACGGTGACAGCCTTCGCAAAAACTGTCGGCACGCCCGATCACGCTGTCGTCCTTGGTGCTGGCATGACACTCGATGCAGACTTTCAGGCTGTATTTACCGTCGCGTATGCCTTGATGCACAGTCTCATCACGCTGATGCAACAGCACATGCATGTGGTTCTTGCGCATCCACTGCGGCTCTTCCACGCACTTCCCGCCTTTGCCGATGTCGAGCTTGGGTATCAAGGAATCAGCCGCCCATACTGGCGTGGATACAAGCAGCAAAGCGAGCAGGAAAAATCTCATGTCGGTCTTATCCCAATTTCCAAATCAATCGTTTCTGTAGGAGCGGGCCCTGCCCGCGAAACATCGACAAATCGCGGGCATGGCCCGCTCCTACACATGCTCGCATTTACTCTCCCAGACCCATCTGGATATATCCGGTCGGGCAAACATCCGCGCAAATATGGCAGCCGATGCACTTGTTGTAATCGGTGTCCACATAACGCCCGAGCGTGGATTTGGCCTTGGGCACTTTGAACACGGCGGTCTGCGGGCAATACACCACGCAATTGTCGCATTCGAAACACATGCCGCAGCTCATGCAGCGTTTGGCCTCCGCCACTGCGTTCTCCTGGCTGAGTACGCCCAGCCTATCCTGAAAATTACCCAACGCGGATTCCTTGCTCAGGGTAATGACGTTGCGTCTGTTGCGCGCTACGATGGAAAAGTGCCCCAGGAATAGTTTGTCGTGCGGGATGACATAGCGATCCGAGCGATTGTCGAAGTTATGCACCGCCACGTTGGAACTGTCAGTGCCGCGCAAAGGCTCGTGCGTTTCTTTGACTTCAAGGCCTTTTTCCATCATCTTGCGCATCAGGTCGAATTGATGCGCGTCGATCTTGGGACGTTTTTCCAGATCTTTGCCGAGCAGATAATTGTGTATGCCGTCAGCTGCAATAGAACCGTGGCCTATCGCGGTAGTCAGCAAGTGCGGGCGTATGATGTCACCACCGGCAAACACGCCCTTCTGGCCTGAGACCAGATAATTGCGATCCGTCGAGACTGCACCCTTGCCATTGTTGAATTCTTCCAGCCCGGTGAAGTCCACTGCCTGACCGATCGCGGACACAATCAGGTCGGCCGGAATATCCTCCTCGGTGCCCTCGATGTTCTTGACCTCCAATTTTCCTCCGGCCAGTTTTGCCTCGCACTGGCAGACGCGCAACGCTGTGGCACGTCCATCAGCACCGCGCACAACGCCTATCGGTACCAGGCTGCCACGGATCACGATACCCTCAGCGAGCGCTTGTTCGATCTCGTGTTTGTTCGCCTGCATCTTGTCGATCGCAAAGATCGAAGTCAGCGTCACTTCCGCACCCTGCTTGGCCGATATTTCCGCCACATCATGCGCGATCTGACCTGCGATGGCCTGCTCGAAATCGGTCGGTTTGGATTCCTCCAGATGGCCGAGACGCCGTGCGACTGTCGCCACGTCGATCGAAGTATCACCACCGCCCACAACCACGACACGCTTGCCGACATGCTGCAGTCGACCGTCGTTAAATGCTTTCAGAAAGGCAGTTGCCGTTACCACATTGGGCGCAGCGCTGTCCGCAACCGGCAAGGCTCGCCCCGCTTGCGCACCCATGCCAAGGAATACCGCATCAAAGTCTTTGCGGATTTGCTCCAGCGTGATATCGGTGCCCACGCGGCACTTCATACGCGTCTTCACGCCCAGATCGGTGATGCGTTTGATTTCCGCATCCAGTACTTCGCGCGGCGTACGGAAACCCGGAATGCCGTAACGCATCATGCCGCCCAGGTGCTCGTGCTCGTCGAACACAGTGACTTCATGCCCCTTTAACGTGAGCTGATAGGCACAGGACAAACTGGCCGGACCACCGCCGATGACCGCCACTTTTTTACCGGTTGGCGTTGCACTGGTGTGATAGGCAAGGTTATTGCTGATTGCATATTCGCCCAGGAAATGTTCCACCGAATTGATTCCGACGTGGTCTTCCAGCGCATTGCGATTGCACCCGGTCTCGCATGGTGCCGGACATACACGACCCATCACCGACGGAAAAGGATTGGCCTCGGTCAAACGTCGAAATGCATATTCCTGCCAGGGCATGGCCGGCTTGCCATCGGCCCCGACCGGTGGCTTTTCTGTACCACGCACAATGGCCAGATAGCCTCGGATATCTTCACCCGCCGGACAACTACCCTGGCAAGGTGGTGTGGACTGTATGTAGGTCGGGCACTTGTGCGTATAGCTCGACTGCATGATCATCTCGCTCAAGCGGCCGATCTTGTTGTCGCCGTCCTTGTAGCGGCGGAACGTGATTTTTTGATTTGTTTCAGTTGTTGATGACATTTCCTGCCTCCAATAAAATTTTATTTTGCACCCAGCTTGATCGCGTTGCTGACCAATTGGTGTACACCGCCAACCGTGTTTCTGTCGAATCCATAATACGGCATCACCTTGGAGAACTGCGTCTTGCATATCGCGCAGATGCAGGCCATGAAATTCACGCCGTGCTCATCAGCCGCCTGCTTTAACGCCTCCATGCGCGGTAGCGCACCCTTGACACGCACATCCAGCAAATCATCGGTCAACAACCCGCCTCCTCCGCCGCAACAAAAAGTCCGCTCATGTGTAGTGTTGGGATTCATTTCATAAAAATTATTGGCGACTGCCTTGATGATGTTACGCGGGATGTCGAACTGCCCGCCCGGATAATCGCCCATACGGGAACCGCGTGCCACGTTGCACGAATCGTGAAAGGTGATGATGTGCTTGTCATTTGCTTCCTTGTCGAAGGAAATCGCTTTTTGTTCGATAAGATCCAGGGTGAACTCGCATATATGCACCGGCTGCTTGTAACGATGGTCGAGCTGCTTCTGCAACATCATCGCAAACTGGTCGTTCGGGTCTGCCCCGTCCCCCACTCCGGTCAACGTATTCCAGAAACTGTATGCGACGCGCCAGGCATGTCCGCATTCTCCTACCACGATTCGCTTCACACCCAATTCCAGTGCGACTTCGCGGATGCGCAGCGCGATCAGGCGCAGCTGTTCGTAATTGCCAATGAACATGCCGAAGTTGCCAGCCTCGGAGGCAAACGAAGACAGAGTCCAGCTGGTACCTGCCGCATGAAAAACTTTGGCGTAACCGATCAGACTGTCGATATGAGGCTCGGCAAAAAAGTCTGCGGAAGGCGTGATCAACAAAACTTCCGCACCCTTGACATCAACCGGGAATCGCACATCGATACCGGTTTCCTCTTTGACATCCTCTTCCAATCCTTCCAGGGTATCCCGAAGAGCGGGGGCGGGCAGACCGAGATTGTTGCCAATCTTGTGTACCTTGCCGATGATCTCGTTGGAATATTTCTGGCCATAGCCCACGGAATCAAGGATCTCTCGAGCCGCCATCGTGACCTCTGCGGTATCGATCCCGTACGGGCAGAACACCGAACAACGACGGCATTCAGAACATTGGTGGAAGTAGTTGTGCCACTCATCCAGCACTTCGCGGGTCAGATCGCGTGCACCGACCAATTTGGGGAAAATCTTGCCCGGCAAGGTGAAATAACGGCGGTATACGCTGCGCATCAAATCCTGCCGCGCAACCGGCATGTTCTTGGGATCCTGCGTGCCGATGAAGTAATGGCATTTATCCGAACATGCGCCGCAATGCACACAACTATCCATATAGACCGCGAGAGAGCGGTATTTGCCGAGCAACTCACCCATCTTGGCGATGGCCTGATCATGCCAGTCGTCAACCAAGTGACCGGGAAATCCGAGCGCTTCCTGTATCTTGTCGTTCGCAACATAGGGTCCGCTGCCTTCCATTGCTCCCGGCTTCAATACCGGCACGATCGGGATGACGCGATAGGCGGGTGCAGTGATCGTGGCGCTCATTTGGACTCCAATTGTTTGCCCCAACCCGATATATGACGTTTGTCGCGTGGATTATCTGCCTGGTTACGGCTGGGTGAAAAAAACAATCCGGGTGCATGCAACAACTTGCTGACCGGAAAGATCATCAACAGCACCGCGACAACAGATAGATGCACATAAAGTGCGATACTTGAAGGTAATGCCTGCAAATTGAAGTACATCAACCCGAGCATGAATCCCTTCACGCTGATTACATCTACATGCACTAAAAATCTCATCACCAGGCCGGATAAACCGATCACCAAAAACAGTACCAGCATTAGGTGGTCAGAGGGAGTGGATATATAGCGGATACGCTCAACGAACAGGCGCCGCGCCCACAGACCAGCCACTCCCAGCACCATGGTGATGCCGGCATACATGCCGAAAGGCTGAATGGAAGCTACCCAAGCCCAAACAGGTTCGGTGAAGTAGCGCAGGTGACGCATCAGCACGAGGGCCAGACTGGCATGAAACAACCAACCCAGACCCCACGTCCACAGATTCGCCTTGAACAGGCTTTCAAACAGGAACACCTCGCGCATCATGCGCAACACAACCCCACCAGTGGTGATCGGTGCCGGCGTGGTGGGTATCTTAAGCGGTGCGGGTGTACGGGTATAGATGCTGATACGGTAAAGCGTACCCACGACAAACACCAAGGTGGCAAAATAAAACAGGATTGCGAAAAAGGTACTCATCGTGAGTCAGTTGCAAAATGGCCATCAAATATCCGGATCAGACGCAGCCGGTAGGCTTGGGCAATCCGGCGATCTTGCAAGCCTGCTTGCCTGGGCCATAAGGAAACAAGCCATACAAATACTCACTGTTGCCCTTTTCCGCGCCCAACTTTTTGCCTATCGCCTTGGTCAACACGCGAACTGCAGGAGCGATTTGATATTCTTCAAAATATTCACGCAGAAAATTTATAACTTCCCAATGCTGATCGGTCATGTCGACGTTTTCAGTTTTGGCGATGTAGTCAGCAATTTCCTTGTTCCAGTCGGACAGATTAACGAGATAACCCTCTTCATCCGTTTCGTAGGATTTACTGCTTACTTCAATGCTGGACATCGTATTTCTCCTTAAATTAAAGCCAAGATTAACTAAAGCCACGACTGGCAGTTTTTATTGGTCGCGGTGAGATCGACAAAGCCGCCGTAATCGACAGGTGAAACGCCCGTGATTATACTATCGGCAAGTCCGCGCGCTTCCAGATCAGGTAGTAACACATATATCTTGAAACGCCCCATCGCCTCGCGCATTTTACCCTCAAATGCATTGCCGGATGCGGCAGCATAGACCGCATCTTCGATAAGCAAAATATCCCCGGATTGAGCCACCCTTAAGCAGCTATCGAGCGCGCTATTCGTCAGTGGAGATTTGTTGATGATATGCAGCATGTAACGATTCTCCCCTAGAAACTCAAGACCACATCTTGCCGATCCATCAACTCGCCCATCTCAGCGCTTCCCAGCACGGTCACATCCACCAGCAAATCTTGTTCATTGAGGCCGCGTGCCTCCATTGATTCTTTTTCGACAAACAATTTTTCAATGTCATAACCTTCCAGCGCGCGATATGCAGGCGAAAAGTTTTTGGTTGCAATGCCCTTGGTTTGCTGGCCCTTCTTCAACTGGTACACCCCGTCGTCCAGAAAAACCAGCGAGACATCCTGATCGAAAGCGGCGGTAATCAATACCACCTCAAGCGACTCCAGCGCGTAGATCGTGCCGTGCGGCGCCTTGCGATTAACGAACATGAACTTCTTTACATCGCTCACCCCGTTCTCCTTAATCGCCGAACACAACCAAACGATCTGTTTTAACGCCTGCTTCCACCAGCTGCCCCAATCCAGAAATCCTGAAGCCCTTCGCCAGATTTTCTTCCTGGATGCCGCGACGCAAAGCTGCCGCGACACAGACCACCAAGTCCACACCGTGTTCCTCGTTGAGCTTGCTCCAGCGGTTTACGATATGCCGATCATCCTGCGGCGGCTCAGTCAGCTTCGATGCGTTATTTACGCCATCGTGATAAAAAAATACGCGCCACACTTCATGGCCTTTTTCTATCGCTGCCTTGCAGAACAGATAGGCCGAATCGCTGGATTGATGCTGATAAGGCCCTTCGTTAACGACAATACCAAATTTCATGTTCCCTCTTATTGGCGAAATGTTGCATGGCATTCCACGCAATACCCCATGGTTCGGGATAGTGCTTGCAAAGACAGCGTAACATCCTTCTTCAGCAATACATCGCCTAATTCGTCTCCGCTTTTATGGAATGCCATTCCCAGGTCCTTGAATTTCTCGTTATCGAACATATCGCACATTTTCTTCATCTCCTCCGTCAGGCCGAGCTTGGTATGCGCGATTTCCGATGCCCGCTCGAAGTCATTTCCGGCGATAAAGCCAACAATCGAGCGAACTGCTTCCACATGCGACCGCATATTGGATAACTGGTGTTGCTTCATCTCAGGCGAAAGGGATAGCGAAATCCTTTTGTCGCCCATGGCGTCGCCATGATGCATGTGTTGCTCGGTGGCAAGGCACGTGCCAATGAAGGAGAGCATTCCAATCACCAATAAAATATTTCGCACAGTAAGCATCCTCGCTCAAAACCTGATATGCGTCGAAGCATTGAAGGTGGCACGTGAACCGCGCCAGTCGTCAATCAGATACTTGGTGAAAGGCAGCCCGGTCTTCTCAAAAAAACGCGGCCATCCGATACGTTCGATCCAGTCAGCCATGCGCTCCCATGGACGGGCATCTTCCTTGTACACATGCAGAATGCGCTTCACCACCTCGTTGACTTCTGGCCATCTCGGTGGATTGTTGGGCAGACCGGACGCGACCATCTTCATGAAAGTAGGCTTGCCGCGCGCGTTGGAATTTTTACCGCCCACCCAGATCGCCAGCTTGGAATACTCCGGGTCATTGATCTGCATCGGCGGACAAGGCGGGTAGCAAGCGCCGCAGCACATACATTTGGACTCGTCGATTTCCAAAGAGGGCTTGCCATTAACCATGGCCGGGCGTATCGCGGCGACAGGGCAGCGCGCCACAACCGTCGGACGCTCGCACACGTTGGCAACCAGATCGTGATTGATCACGGGCGGCTTGGTATGTTGAACGATGATCGCGATGTCGGCCTGTCCGCCGCAGTTGATCTCACAGCACGAGGTGGAAAGATGAACACGATTAGGCATCTCTTCGCGCTTGAATTCCACGATCAGATCATCCATCAGCGCCTTGACCACACCGGACGCATCCGTACCCGGAATGTCACAGTGCAGCCAGCCTTGCGTGTGGGAGATCATCGAAATCGAGTTGCCGGTGCCGCCCACAGGGAAGCCGTGCTTTTCCAGCTCGGCGATCAGCGGATCGACCTTTTCTGCCTTGGACACCATGAATTCGATGTTGGAGCGGATCGTGAAGCGCACATGACCTTCCGCAAACTTGTCACCGATATCGCATAACAAGCGTATCGTGCCCACGTCCATTTGCCGCTGTGTGCCGGCACGTATCGTCCAGATCTGGTCGCCACTATGAGCCACATGGCGCAGCACGCCGGGGCGGGGACGGTCATGATATTTCCACTGGCCGTAGTTTTTCACCATCAGGGGATGGAGGTACTTCTTGTTGTCCGGCACCCCGGTTTCTTTGGGTTTACGCTTTGCGGCGGGCTTCTCGGCTTGAACGACTTGGTTCATTTTATATCTCCTCAGGCAGCAGCCAGTTTTTTGGCGTTGATCTTGGCGACTTCCTCATCCCAGCCATCAGTGCGAACATAAGGATTCATCCGTGGCGTCGAGACCATATTTGAATCCACCTCGATTTCCAGCGCTTCAAGGAAATTGACCAGGCCGATACGTTCGATCATTTCACCGGTACGTTCGTGCTCGAGCGCATTCTCTGCAAAGAAGTCGATGATACGCTGGCCGAGGTCGACCAGCTTCGCCATGTCTTCATCCGTATCGAGCTTCATGAACGGAATGACCACCGTGCCCATCAAATCGCCGATCTTGAGGGTACGCTTGCCGCCCACCAGGATCGTCGCGCCCTTGTCTTTACCGGGAGCCAGCGCGCCCGTCATCACGTTGATGCAGTGCATGCAGCGCACGCAATCGCGGTTATCGATCTCTATCGCGTGGGTGTCACTGATCGCAACGCTGGAGATGCTGTCTCCCTTCTTGACGTTCTTGATCTGCTTGAGCTGGAATGTCTTGGTCGGGCAACGCGCAACCACATCATTCACCAGCTCGTCCATACCGTGTTTGGCGAACCATTTCTTCGCCAACTCTTCATCGGTGCGGATATTGTCGCGCCAGGTTCCGATTACGGCCATGTCAGCGCGCTGAACGGAATTCATGCAGTCGTTCGGGCAGCCGGAAAATTTGAATTTGAACTTGTACGGCAAGGAAGGACGATGGATGTCATCCAGAAAAGTATTCAACACAGTACGATGCGCCTTGGCTTCGTCATAGCAGGATTGCTCGCAGCGCGCAGCGCCCACGCAAGACATCGAAGTACGCACCGCCGGACCCGCACCGCCCAGATCGAAACCCAGCTCATTGATATCATCAAAAGCCTTTTGCACGTTTTCTGTGGTCGCGCCCTGGAACATGATGTCGCCGGACTGGCCATGGAAGGCGATCAAACCCGAGCCATGTTCCTCCCAGATATCGCACATGTCGCGCAGCACCTTGGTATCGTAGTGCATGCCGGCTGGCGGCATCACACGCAGCGTGTGAAATTCTGCGCAGTCTTTGTAAACAGGTTGGCCCTTGTCGTCTTTAAGCTCGGTAAAGCGCGGGATGATTCCGCCGCCATAGCCAAACACGCCGACCGTGCCGCCTTTCCAATAACCTTTTTTGGTTCGGTATGAGGTTTCGAGCTGCCCCAACAGATCCACGACGTAATCTTTATTCTTGGCCAGTTCTTTCAGGCCGGTCACAAAACTGGGCCACGGACCACTCTCGAGCTGATCAAGATTCGGGGTATCATGCATCTTCTTAGCCATAATAAATTCTCCTTTAAGTCGCGTCGCCTGGGGCTGACTGCTGGCAAACGATTCAATAATGACCCGGCAGAGGCGGGGCTTGTTTTCTTGATATCTTGTTCGGGCTCCACCGTTTATACCATGCGGCTCGCCCATATTTCTTAGTGTATTAGAATACTACGATATATTGTCTACAGCATTCCATCACCCTTAGCGGTTATCGCTAATAACCCTTAAGGGTAGTATTTCATTTTCCCCAGTAGTATTTCAATATCAAGCATATTAGCGATAAACTGAAACCGTTGCAGATTCTCGTTCAGAATACCCCAGATGAGGGTTACGGTTAAGCTAACGAGCATGGCAAAGATGCCGTACCTGATGATGAAACCGCCATGCCCGTTTCCCTCTCCCCAACCCTCTCCCGATGGGCGAGGGGGCAAACGTATCGCTGCGCGAGCATCACGACAATCGAGAGGTGAACATAATGGCACAAATCAGCGAATTAATAAAAATCAAGGTTCCGTTAGGTAGCCAGGAGATTGAATTACAGCAGATAGACCATGCCGAAGGCGGCATGAGTTTGTTGCGTATCCGTATCCGCGAGGGCAAACGGTTTACGATTTTCGACATCGACCCCGCAACTGCAGAACAATGGGCTGCGGCCATGCAAAACTGGGCAAACTCTCAAAAATAACCGACGAATGCCTGACCAACGAATATTTGACACTCTTCCAGAAATGATCGACATGGTATTCGATCTTGACGGCGGGACGATACCCGCCACTTATCCCTTTGCACTATGGGCGGCACTGATACGCCGAGTCCCGGAACTTTCAGAACAAAGGCTGGTTGGAGTTTTGCCGTTACGCGGAACGGCAAACAGCGAAAGGATATTGCTACCTAAACGTTCCAAACTGGTAATGCGCTTGCCAACCATACTCGCAGAGCACACTGCAACTCGTTTGACAGGACAACAGCTCGATCTAGCCGGCAGCACCCTGCGCTTGGGAGCTGCGAAGGAGCGCCCCATCCAGCCCTACCCCACCATACACGCGCAACTGGTAACGGGTATCAGCGACGAGGTGCTTTTCGTGGAGCACATCAACACACAACTGGGTGAAATGAAGATCAAAGGTAACTTGATCTGCGGCAAACGGCACACCATCAACGGTGACCGGCAATCTCTACAGGGATATAGTTTGGTTATACACGATCTAACGCCCATGGCGTCGCTACAATTGCAATTTTCCGGGTTGGGAGAAGGCCGGCAATTTGGTTGTGGTATTTTTGTACCTTATAAAGTCATTTCCGGTTTGAGTGCAGCTTGAGTTTTTTAATATAAGGAGGTCATTCATGGGATACATGATTGGTGGCAAAGAGCTTGAAACCGATGCAGATGGTTATTTACTGGAGCCGGATTATAGTGAAGAAATCGTTAGCGTCATTGCGGCGGCAGAAAATATCGGGCTGACACCCAAGCATTGGCAGGTCATCAACTATATGCGCGACCAGTACCGCGAACACGGACACACGCCCAATTTCCGCAATATGTTAAAGGGTGTCAATGAATTCTGGCCGGAGGCAGACAGCAAGGCCCTGTATGATTTATTTCCGACCGGGCCCGCCAAACAAGGTGCAAAAGTGGCCGGCCTGCCGCAGCCATATGGCAAGGGCGGATATTGAAAAAACAACATTTCAGAAATTAACAGGACATTTAATATGAGCACTCAAGACTTGCACGCCAATGTGACACTGGATATGCGCGGCCAAACCTGCCCCGCACCATTGCTCGGTGCCAAGCGCGTAGTCGACGATATGAAAAATGAGCAAATACTGCTGTTGATCTCGGACTGCCCGGGCACCAAGGACGATCTTTTCTCCTGGGCGGAACAGACCGGCAATGACATATTGAAGACAGAAGCGATGCCGGATGTCGGCACGGGCTACTACATCATGAAAGGTAAAGGAGAGTCGCTCAAGGCGCATGTCATTCTGGATATTCGCGGCGTGCTCTGCCCCGGCCCCATCGTCGAAGCCAAGAAGCTGTTGAACGGCATGAATGCGGGAGAAGTTCTCAAACTCATCAGCAACTGTCCCGGCATCCGTTCTGACATCGTGGGCTGGGCAGACATGACCGGGGTTAAAATCCTCAGCACTATAGAGGCGACCCCAGGCGAGTATGAGTTCTACCTGCAAAAGGGCTGGCGCTAGTCTTCGACGAGTCTGACATGCGCATCAAAAGCCAATGGTTCAAAGCCGACCGTGAAAAATCAACGCAAGAAATAGCCGGAGCATTGGCGTTTACCATCTGGCGCATCGCCGACAACGCGCTCAAGAATACCCGCAAGGCAAATTTCGAGATCGCGATCGGCCCGCAGTATTTTTTATTCCTGACGGAATTCCTGGTGTTCCTGATCCAGGTCGCAGACCGCATCGCACACCGCCAACTATCCGCCGAAGATCGCTTTGCATTCACCAGCACCCTGGCCAATCGCGTGGCGGAAACCCTGGCTGAAAATCAAAGCCGCTTGATGGGTAACAGCATCGCTGAACACAAGCAGTACTTCATCGACAAACTCAACCAGCGCGCGGGCGAATATGCCGATTTCGATTACGGCATTGATGGCCCCGAGTTCGCCTTCACCCGTTATCTCGCCTTTTGCATGCGCGAAGTCATGGACGAAAAAGATGTCGAATGGGTTATCGATCAGATGATGAGTATCGAAGCGCCGGAGGCTGTGGAGATGGTGGAAGGAACCATGCGCAATTTGTATGAATCAGAACCCAGGCCGACTCGTACCCGCAAAGTCACCAGCGGCGATTGAAGACTCAAACTAAAAGCGAGGACTGATCCACGAAAAGCACGAAAGGCACGAAATGGGGTAAGCAGGCATTTCGCCACAAAGCGGAATCTCGCAAAATTCCCAGCTTTAGATCGCTACTCTTCGTGGACCGACTGTTTTTCCCAGGATCAATCAATGCAAAATCCATTCGTTCTCGACAACACCCCTGCCTATCTGCGCTGGCGCGATCACAAGCTGGCGCATGCCATCACCAACACTGCCGAGTTGATCGTCGAAATCAAGGATCCCCGCGCACTTTCTAAAACTGAATATACCGCGCTACTGGAACGATGCCAGCGCAGCAACATGGTGATCTATGCCACACATACCAAGCCAGTTGATGAAGAGGCCGTGCGCCAATTCGGATTGCAGTTCGGGCTTAATAGTCTGGATGCAAACTGGCTGGCGGGTGAAAAAGGCATCACACGCGTCACCGTGTGCGCCGACGATGGGCAGCGGCAGGCGTATATCCCCTATACCGATCGCGCGATCAAATGGCATACCGACGGTTATTACAATCCACCCGAACGCCAAGTGCGCAGCTTTGTATTGCATTGCGTGGAGAGCGCCGGTCAAGGCGGCGAGAACCGGCTGATGGATCACGAGATCGCTTACCTGATATTGCGCGATGAAAATATCGACTTCATCCACGCGCTGTCCGCGCCGGACGCGATGACGATACCGGAACGCACCGATGAACAAGGCGTGGCGCGCGCCGTACAGACCGGCCCGGTGTTTTCGACAGACCCGGCAAGCGGTGCGCTGCACATGCGCTATACCGCACGCACCCGCAGCATAGTTTGGAAACAGAACGCAGCAACGCTGGCGGCAGTCGCCGCTCTGGAAAAACTGCTTGATTCAGATTTGCCGCACATCCACCGCACGCGGCTCGAACCCGGCATGGGGCTGTTGTGCAACAACGTGCTGCATGATCGGGCAGCGTTCAGCGATGGCCTGGGCAGATCTCGCCTGCTGTATCGCGCGCGCTATCACGAGCGGATCGCGGAAAGCTGACCTCTGCAATCTGTAACTCATTTGTTCCCGATAAAAAAACCCGCCATCTTTCGATGGCGGGTTTCAAGTTCTCAAAAATCAGATTGCCTAGCGATTACCAGCCATAAGAAATACCGAGCGAGTTTTCTGACATGCTGAGGTTAGCTTCACCACCGCCCAAGCCAGCCGGAATGGACCCGGCACCATTGACGGTCTTCTTGAAGGCGTGAATATAGGCTACCGATATTTCAGACTTGTCTGCCAGTTTCCAAGTCCCACCCAGCGACAAGTGGTCTTGCACAATGCCCGGTGCTACGATATTCAACAATGTCTGGCTGTTCGGTATCGGCTGGTCGCAATGATCATAGCCGGCGCGTATCGTGAACGTCGAACTATATGCGTGGCTTACCCCGAACTTATAGGCGTTGATGTTCTTCCAACCGAAACCCGGGCCACCATCGGCTCCCAACATATTTGACGGTCCGGTAGGTAATCCGTTAAAAGGATTGCTGACGGATGCAACGTCCTTATAATTAATGCGCTCGATATCAAACGCGACCGTGGTTTCCGGCATGGCTTTGAACGCGATGCCAAAGCCATATTTGGAAGGGATGTCGAAGCCACCCTGTTCTGCAAACAAGCCACTGTATTTGCTGAACTTGCCCATCCTGGTCTTGGTCTGGTAGGTCGCGCCCAAGGTTACATCGGGGGTGACTTGTCCGGTCCAGCCTACCCTCAAGCCGTAGCCAGTGGAGGTATCCGTTCCATTATCGCTAAGTTTGGTGGCATCGGTTGACATTGCATCGAATGACGGATGCAATCCGGTGGCACTGAACATCTGGTAGGCCAGATTCACCGCAACGCCGACCGCATTAGTCGGATTGACTTTCATTGACCAGGTCGGCGCGATGAACAGTTGTGACAGGTTGATGCCGAGATTGCCTTGAGCACCTGAATTTTTAAAAGGGTTGGTGTTGTACTGGGTGTTCATGCCTCCATTGCCAAACACAGATACACCGAGCGAGGTGTTCGCGTTGATCATCCGGTTATAGCCAAAGGAAGGTATGAAGAAGTTACTCCTGCCATTGCCATCATAGGTACCATCCAATGTGCTAGGTCCCGGTAATACATTACCTGTGATTTCAGCGCTACGATTCGGCTTGAACCAGATCAGGCCGATATCGGCACGGTCGCCCACCATCACCATCCCGGCCGGATTGTTGGCAGCCGCAATGGAATCCAATGGCAATGCAATGGCCGCGCCACCCATCGCTTCGTTCTTCTGGCCGTAGCCGATCGGAAAGTATCCGTTGGTGGCATGCGCGAGAGGCGACGCCATTACTCCGGCGGCACACAATGAAACTACAATTTTATTGATCTTCATAAATGTCTCCCTGATTGAATGATTGATAAAACTACTCCCATTACTGCCCGAACGCAACAACTTAAACAAACAGACAAATATCGGTGTCTCCGGCAAACCCCAGGAACATCGAAGCGCCGCCGTATTCGATATTGTCGATGAATTCGCTCTTGTCAAATTCGAACAGATCGACCGTCATCTGGCAAGCGATAAATTTCACTTCGGCCTCCAGACACAAGTCGCGCAACTCTTGCAGCGAAGCTACGCCGTGCTTCTTGAGTTTTTGCTTCATCATCATCGTCGCCATCGATTCCATGCCGGGCAGCATCTGCACCATCACCGGCATCGGTACCGGCATCGGCATCGCAGGGTTCGCCAGCGGGCTGATCATCACTGTGGACAAGTCCTTGCGCAACAACTGCAATCCGTAGAAGGTGAAGAACACTTGCACTTCGTAGCCCAAAGCAGCAGCGGTCGAAGCCAGAATGAATGGCGGATAAGCCATATCCAGCGTGCCTTTGGTGGCGATGATCGCCATTTTTTTGGTAGTCATATTTATCCTTCAAGTATGGTTTTGGTTGGAAGCAGTTAACTTACTTCTTCTTCATATAAAAAGTGTATGAGCCATTGGCTTCTTCTGTGGCAAGCAGTGTGTTGCCGGTTTGATCGGCGAAGGCCTGCATATCCTTGACTGAGCCACTATCGGTCGCAATCATCTTTAACACCAGCCCGGAAGCCATGTCGGCAAGCGCCTTTTTGGTCTTCAGGATAGGCAAAGGGCAGGACATTCCGCTCACATCTAATTCCTTGTCAAAGTTCATG
>JANXXH010000055.1 GCA_025350705.1 Gallionella sp. | reverse complement strand
TGCGAGTTCCAGCCAGCCACCGATGACCGGCGCGACCGCGGGGGCGAGACCGAACATCATCGTCACCATCGCCATCACGCGCTGCGCCTGATGGCCTGCGTACAGATCCCGTATCATCGCGCGCCCAGCCACATGCCAGTACCCGCAGACATCCCCTGCAACGCACGGAACACCAGCAACTGGGGCAGCGTCTGCGCCAGCGCGCAACCGATCGATGCCGCCGTAAACACAGCCAACCCGCTGAGTATCACGGGCCGCCGGCCGAACGAATCCGTCAGCGCACCGTGGAACAGCATCATCAGCGAAAACGGCAGCATGTATGCGAACAGCGTCTGCTGTATCTCCAGCATCGAGGCGCCGAGCGCGCGGCCCATCGCCGGAAATGACGGCATGTAAGTGTCGATGGCAAACGGCCCCAGAGTGGCGAGCCCTGCCAGCATCGCAACCAGCAGCAGCGTTGCGCGGTCGGCTTGCTGCTGCGTAGTCACGCCCGGCATGGGCGCACGGATACGGGCGGCGGTTTCATGCGCCGATTATAGTCGTGCAGTGCGCCGCTTCAGCCGCGGTCGAATCGCCGGAACTGAATCGCTTCCGCGATGTGCGCGGCCTCTATGGTCGGTGCGTCCGCCAGATCAGCGATCGTGCGCGCTACTTTCAATATCCGGTGATAGGCGCGCGCCGATAGTCCCAGGCGGCTGATCGCCTGCTTTAACAGCAGCGCGCCGGCGGCATCGGGCACGCATAGACTGTCGATTTCGCGTGTCGATAATTTGGCGTTAGGCTTGTCCTGCCGCTCACGTTGCCGGTTGCATGCGGCCTCCACGCGCGCACGAACTTGGACGCTGGATTCGCCGCCCGCATCGCGCACGAGATCTTTTTCCGGCACCGCCGGCACTTCGATCTGCAGGTCGATGCGATCGAGCAGTGGTCCTGATATCTTGCCTCGGTAGCGCGCAACCTGGTCGGGGGTGCAGCGGCATTTTCCGCTGTAGTGGCCAAGATAGCCGCACGGACACGGGTTCATCGCCGCAACGAGCTGAAACTCGGCGGGGAACTCGGCCTGGCGCGCGGCGCGCGACACGACGACGCGCCCTGACTCGAGCGGCTGGCGCAACACTTCGAGAACGCTGCGGTGAAATTCCGGCAGTTCGTCGAGAAACAAAACGCCGTGCATGGCGAGCGACACTTCGCCCGGACGCGGATTCCCGCCGCCGCCGACGAGCGCCACGCCCGAGGCCGTGTGATGCGGCGCGCGAAACGGCCGCTGGCGCCAGTTGCGCACATCGAATCCTGAGCTGCCTAATGACTGCAGCGCCGCCGATTGCAACGCCTCAAGTTGCGTCATTGGCGGCAGGATGGCGGCCATGCGTGTTGCGAGCATGGTCTTGCCCGCGCCCGGCGGGCCGACCATGATCAGGCTGTGCGCGCCGGCTGCCGCGATTTCAAGTGCGCGCTTGGCATGCGCCTGGCCTTTGACGTCGGCGAGGTCGGCAAGCGGATCGTTGCGTTCAACAGGTACTGCACGGCATATCTGCAGCAGTTCGCGACCGCCAAGATGCGCGCAGACCTCGAGCAAACCCGGTGCCGCGTAAACGGTGGCGCCCTCCACCAACGCCGCCTCGGGCGCGTTGTAGCTCGGCACGACGAAAGCGCGGCCGTCGCGGCTTGCCCCATACATCATGGCAAGCGTGCCGCGTATGGGACGCAATTCGCCGGTCAGCGCGAGTTCGCCGGCAAATTCGTACTTTTCCAGTTCTGCGCCCGGTAGCTGGCCCGATGCGGCCAATATGCCGAGCGCGATCGGCAGATCGAAGCGCCCGCTTTCCTTGGGCAGATCGGCGGGCGCGAGGTTGACAGTGATGCGGCGCGCCGGGAAATCGAACTGGCAGTTTTGCAACGCGGCGCGCACACGGTCTTTGCTTTCCTTCACTTCAGTTTCCGGCAGGCCCACAATGGTGAAGTTGGGCAGGCCGTTGGCGATATGCACCTCGACGGTGACGAGTGCCGCTTCCATTCCTGAAAGCGCGCGGCTGTAAAGTACCGCGAGGCCCATGCTTACGAGGCGGTTTTGTTGCGCTGTGCTTCCAGCTCCGCGACGCGAGCTTCCAGAGCGGTCAGTTTTTCTCTTGTGCGTGTCAGCACCTGTGTTTGCACGTCGAATTCCTCGCGCGTCACCAGATCGAGTTTGGCGAAACCTTGCGTGAGCAGGGCGCGCATGTTTTTCTCGATGTCTTTAGCAGGGCCGCTGTTTGCAGCCGAGCTTAATTTGGCGGAAAGATCCTCAAAAAATTTTGCGTTCAACATAGATGCCTCTCTTGGCAATGTGTGATACCGGTCAGTGTAGCAAAATTCACTCAGCCAAGAAGTTTCTCTGCACAACCAGTCGCTGCATTCAAGTGGTGCACAAGACCGCAAGCGTGCATTTAATTGGTGCGCATATTTTCTGCGGCAATCACGCTGCCCCTTCAATCTATTGTTTTATAAATAAAAACTTCTTTGGCACGGATGCTGCTGATGTGACTGCGCGGATAATTTTATCCCGTCCTCAACTAAAGAAAGGAAACATGATGAAACGCAAACTATTGAACTCTTTGATCCTGGCAGCATTGGCAGTGCCTGGCGTGGCGATGGCGGCAGATGTACCGGCTGCGCCGACATTGGCGTCTATTCTCGATGCTTCGGGGATAAGCCTGACAGGCGATATAGATTTTTCTTACACCAGCCTTTCCGGCACCGGTCAGTTTACCAGCGGTACTAGCAACCGGGTATTCGACGCCAACCATAACAGTTTCAACCTGCAGGCAGTCGACCTAACTGTGGCGAAAACGCCGACTGAGGGTTTTGGCGGATTGGTGGATGTGACCTTGGGCAAGGACGCCGGAGTCATTGCTTCATCTGGCACAACCGTTCCTAACCAAACTTATGACCTGACCCAATCTTACATCCAGTATGCCACAGGCCCGTGGACAGTGATTGCGGGCAAGTTTGTTACCGATACCGGGGCAGAGGTGATCAAGACCACGGGTAACACCAATTTCTCGCGCTCTATCCTGTTCGGGTATGCCATCCCATTTACCCATACCGGAATGCGCGCTACCTACAAAGTGTCAGATGCGGTCAGTTTTACGGGTGGTGTAAATAATGGCTGGGATGAGGTGGTAGACATGCATTCTGGCAAAACCGTCGAGTTGGGTGTGACGCTTACGCCAACCAAGAACTTCTCTCTTTCGGCTATGGATCACAACGGTGTAGAACAAGTAACTTTCGGGACTGCTGGATCGCAAGGCAAGCGCAATTTGCTCGATTTGGTTGCTACCTTTACCGTATCCGACAGACTTAACTTCGTATTGAACTACGATAATGGCACGCAACAAAATGCCGTTGCTGCTGGCACAGCAAAATGGAACGGAGTGGCTGGTTATGTGAACTATCAGATCAATGATCCGTGGCGCATCTCCGTACGTGCAGAAACTTTCAATGATGCCGATGGTTATCGTACAGGCCTCGTTCAGAAATGGAAGGAAGCAACTTTGACGGTGGGTTATGCCCCGACTAAAACGGCAGAGCTGCGCGGTGAAATCCGCAAGGATACTTCGGACAAAGTTGCATTTGCCTATAACGACGGCTTTGCAAGGGAAAGTCAGAGCTCCTTGGGGCTGGAAGCTATATACAAATTTTAATGATTCCCAACTGAATGGAGGGTAAGAAAATGAAAATGGTCGTCGCAATCATCAAGCCGTTCAAGCTCGACGAAGTGCGTGAAGCTCTTTCCGCCATAGGCGTGCAAGGCATCACCGTCACCGAAGTCAAGGGCTTTGGCCGGCAAAAGGGCCACACCGAGTTGTATCGCGGTGCGGAATATGTGGTGGATTTTCTGCCTAAAGTAAAACTGGAAGCCGCTATCAAAAGCGACATGCTCGATCAGGTAATAGAAGCGATCGAGAAGGCGGCCAATACCGGCAAGATCGGCGATGGCAAGATCTTCGTCACCGACCTCGAGCAAGTCATCCGCATCCGTACCGGTGAATCCGGTCCGGATGCGTTGTAAGGAGAAACATGATGAAGAAGATATTCGTACTTTTTACTTTGATGGCGATGCTGTGCGGACTCTCCGCAGTGGCATTTGCTGAAGATGCCGCGCCGGCTGCGGCGGCAACGACAGCTGCTGCACCTGCCGCAGATGCGCCTGCCGCCACTCCGAAATGCGGCGACAAGGGCTTTGACTGCAACAAAGGCGACACTGCATGGATGATGACTTCAACTGCGTTTGTGTTGCTGATGACAGTGCCCGGTCTGGCACTGTTCTATGCTGGTATGGTGCGCAGAAAGAACGCCTTGTCGACCGTCATGCAAAGCTTTGCGATTTTCTGTGTTGTCGCGGTGCTGTGGGTGATCTACGGTTACAGCATGGCATTTACTGCAGGACACGAGGGTAGTGCACTCGCGCCGTTCATCGGTTCGCTCGACAAGTTTTTCATGTCCGGCGATGACCCGACTACGGCTGTGGCAGCCACGTTCAGCAAGGGTCAGTACATCCCGGACTTCGTGTACTGCATGTTCCAATTGACTTTTGCTGCGATCACAGTCGCGCTGATTTCAGGAGGCTTTGCAGAACGCTTCAAGTTCTCGTCAATGATCATTTTCAGCGTGCTGTGGTTCACCTTTGCCTACCTGCCGATTTCGCACATGGTATGGTATTGGGACGGCCC
>JANXXH010000159.1 GCA_025350705.1 Gallionella sp. | reverse complement strand
GCGTGATCCGCAAGGAGCGGCGCGGCGAGTATCTGGGCAAGACGGTACAGGTGATTCCGCATATCACCAATGAAATTCAAGCCTTTATTGAGCGTGGTGCAGCAGCTTCGCATGAGGGCAAAGCAGATGTGGCCATTGTTGAAATCGGCGGCACGGTCGGTGACATTGAGTCACTGCCTTTCCTCGAAGCGGCGCGGCAGATGGGCTTGCGTATGAGCCGCAATCAAGTTGCTTATGTGCATCTCACGCTGGTGCCTTACATCGCCACCGCAGGCGAGTTGAAGACCAAGCCGACGCAGCACAGCGTGCAGAAATTGCGCGAGATCGGTATTTTCCCGACTGCGTTGATATGTCGCGCCGACCGGCCAATCCCCGATGATGAGCGCGCCAAGATTTCGCTGTTCTCCAATGTGCGCGAAGACGCGGTGATTTCGATGTGGGATGTGGACAGCATCTACAAAGTGCCGCAAATGTTAAACCAGCAGGGTCTGGATCGCATCGTCTGTGAAGAACTGGGGCTGAGTCTGCCGCCTGCTGACTTGTCAGTTTGGGCAAAGTTGGTGACTGCGCTGCAGAACCCCCAGCATACAATCACCATCGGCATGGTCGGAAAATATGTTGACCTGACCGAGTCCTACAAGTCGCTGATCGAGGCATTGCGGCATGCCGGGATACATACCCAGACCAGGGTAAATATCGAGTACATCGATTCCGAAGCACTGGAGGCAACCAGCATGCAGGGTCTGGAGCACTTCGATGCAATACTGGTGCCGGGTGGTTTCGGCAAGCGCGGCACCGAAGGAAAGATATCCGCGATCCGTTTTGCGCGCGAAAATAGAATCCCCTATCTGGGCATCTGCCTCGGCATGCAGTTGGCCGTGATCGAATATGCGCGGCATGTCGCGGGGATGAGCGATGCAAACAGCACCGAATTCAATCTGGAGTCCGAGCATCCGGTGGTCGCACTGATCACCGAATGGCTGGACCGCGATGGCAAGGTCGAGACGCGCAGCAGCGATTCCGACCTGGGCGGAACCATGCGCCTCGGTTCGCAGCGTTGCCCGATAAAGCCCGGCACGCTGGCGCAAAAAATTTACGGCGATGAAGTGAACGAACGGCATCGTCATCGCTATGAAGTCAACAACCACTACGTGCCCGCGCTGGAGAAAGTAGGGCTGATCATTTCCGCGCGCACGCCCAGCGAGAATTTGCCGGAGATCATGGAATTGCCGCAGTCCATGCACCCGTGGTTCGTCGGCGTGCAGTTCCACCCCGAGTTCACCTCCACGCCGCGCACTGGGCATCCGTTGTTCAAGTCCTTCGTGGAAGCGGCGCTGCAGCGTCAGAAGACTATTACGTCAGAAAGAGTGACAGCATGAAGTTGTGTGGATTCGAGGCTGGACTAGATCAGCCGCTGTTCCTGATTGCCGGTCCTTGCGTGATCGAGTCGCAGCAGATGGCGATGGATACTGCGGGTAAGTTGAAAGAAATCTGCAACGAACTGAAGATAAACTTCATCTACAAGTCGTCCTTCGACAAAGCCAACCGCAGCTCCGGCAAATCGTTTCGCGGCCCCGGCATGGATGCGGGTTTGAAGATATTGTCTGAGGTAAAGAATCAGATCGGCGTGCCGGTGCTGACCGACGTGCATGAGGTTGACGAGATCGCCCCGGTCGCGGCGGTGGTGGATGTGTTGCAGACTCCGGCATTTCTTTGCCGCCAGACCGATTTCATCCACGCTGTCGCGAAATGCGGCAAGCCGGTGAACATCAAGAAAGGCCAGTTCCTGTCGCCGTGGGACATGAAGAATGTGGTGGACAAGGCGCGCGAAGCCAGCGGTGCGGATAACATCATGGTGTGCGAGCGCGGCGCGTCGTTCGGTTACAACAATCTGGTGTCGGATATGCGCTCGCTGGCGGTGATGCGCAACACCGGCTGCCCGGTGGTGTTCGATGCCACGCACTCGGTGCAGTTGCCGGGCGGGCAGGGGGCAGTCAGCGGCGGACAGCGCGAGTTCGTGCCGGTGCTGGCGCGAGCGGCTGTGGCGGCGGGGATTTCCGGCTTGTTCATGGAGACGCACCCGAACCCGCCCAAGGCTCTGTCGGATGGGCCGAATGCTTTTCCGCTCGGGCATCTCAAGGCGTTGTTGCATACGCTGAAAGTGTTGGACGATACGGTCAAGCAGCAGGGTTTGATCGAAGAAAAAGTCGATTTGAAAAACATCTAGAAGAAGGAAGAAGGTAAAAAGAATGAGTGCAATTGTTGATGTGATCGCCCGTGAAATTCTGGATTCGCGCGGCAACCCTACCGTGGAAGCGGACGTATTGTTGGAGTCCGGTGTGATGGGACGCGCCGCTGTGCCGTCCGGCGCATCCACCGGCGAGAAAGAAGCGATCGAGTTGCGCGATGGCGACAAACAGCGCTATCTGGGCAAAGGCGTATTGAAGGCGGTGGAATATGTGAACACCGAGATCGCCGAGGCGATCATCGGCCTGGATGCCGCCGAGCAAGCTTTCATCGACCAGACCATGATCGACCTGGACGGCACGGAAAACAAATCGCGCCTCGGCGCGAATGCGATACTTGCAGTGTCGATGGCGGTGGCACGTGCTGCGGCGGAAGAAAGCGGCTTGCCGTTGTACCGTTATCTGGGCGGCTCCGGCAAGATGTCCATGCCGGTGCCGATGATGAACATCATCAACGGCGGCGCGCATGCGAACAACAACATCGACATGCAGGAATTCATGATCATCCCGGTCGGCGCGCCCAGTTTCCGCGAGGCCGTGCGCTACGGCGCGGAAGTATTCCATGCGCTGAAAAACCTGATCGATCAAAAAGGCATGCCGACGACCGTGGGCGACGAGGGCGGTTTTGCGCCCAATCTGCCCAACAACGAAGCTGCACTCAAATTGATCGTCGAAGGTATCGAAGCGGCCGGTTATGTGCCTGGCCAGGATGTGGCGATCGGCGTGGATTGCGCAAGTTCCGAGTTTTACAAGGACGGTTTGTACCATCTGGATGCTGAAAAACTGAAACTGACTTCCGCGCAGTTTGTCGATTACCTCGCCAACTGGACGGACAAGTATCCGCTGATCAGCATCGAAGACGGCATGAGCGAACACGACTGGCCCGGCTGGAAGTTGTTGACCAAGCGTCTGGGCAAGACCATACAGATCGTCGGTGATGATGTGTTCGTCACCAACACCAAGATATTCCGGGAAGGTATCCGTCAGGGTCTGGCGAATTCCATTCTGATCAAGATCAACCAGATCGGCACGCTCACCGAAACCTTTGCCGCGATCGAAATGGCCAAGCGTGCCGGTTACACCGCTGTGATCTCGCATCGCTCCGGCGAGACCGAGGACAGCACCATCGCCGATATCGCAGTAGCCACCAATGCGCTACAAATCAAAACCGGCTCGATGTCCCGCTCGGATCGCATGGCGAAATACAACCAGTTGCTGCGTATCGAAGAAGATTTGGGTGATACCGCCAGTTATCCGGGACGCGATGCATATTATCAGTTGGGGTAAGGGTGCCTCTGATGGAACCTCTAGCCATCCCACTAAGCAACCCAAAGACGGTTGCCAAGTGGTTGGTTATAAAAATTCACAGTTCGCCTAAATGCAAGGCGCGGAATAAAATTCGATGCGCTGCATATGTTTTATATGTGAGCAAGAAATTTTTTTCGCAACGCAGCAGTTGGGATGAAATGTGGATTTTTTGAGATTCCCGATATGCGTGCGGCCACACTGATACTGATTGTCCTGCTATTGCTGTTGCAGTATCCGCTGTGGCTGGGCAAAGGCAGCTGGCTGAAAGTGTGGGATTTGAACCGCCAAGTCGAGGTGCAGCAGCAGACCAATCAGCAGATCAAAGCGCGCAATGCCCTGCTGGATGCCGAAGTGCGCGACCTCAAGCAAGGCACGGCAGCCATTGAAGAGCGTGCACGCAGCGAGTTGGGCATGATCAAGCACGATGAAGTGTTCTTCCGGATTCAGGAAGCATCATCAGACAAGATAATCTCTAAGCTGGTGCCAGAACCGCCGGCTTCTGCCGTTTCTGTTCCCCAATAATAATTCGCTTCCGATTGATTCTGGTTCAAATGCGAATTGGAATAACGGATCGCAACCGGGCGGGATTCAACTCGTTGTTATCCGGCCAATCCCACATAGACATTCTGCACATCATCATCTGCATCGATCGCTTCCAGGAATGCTTCAACTTCTTCGCGCTCTGCACTGTTCAGCGTGACCGGATTTTTTGGCCGGTAGCCTAACTGGGCAGATTGCACGGTAAATCCGTGCATTGGCAACGCGCGGCATACCGCATCGAGATCGGTTGCATCGGTGAGAAAAAGTGTTGCGCCTTCATCGGCGGGTTCGAAATCCTGCGCACCCGCTTCGATGGCCGCCAGCTCCGCATCTGCACCTTTGGAGTTGGGAGTCGCTTCGATCATTCCCTGATAGTCGAAATCCCATGAGACCGAACCCGATGCGCCGAGCTGCCCTTTGCGAAACAGCACGCGGATGTTGGACAGCGTGCGATTGATGTTGTCTGTCAGGCATTCGACGATCACCGGAACTCGATGCGGCGCAAATCCCTCGTAGACAAGCCGTTCCAGGCTAGTCCCTTCGTCGAGCAGACCTGCACCTTTCCTGATCGCGCGCTCCAGTGTTTCGCGCGGCATTGATGCTTTCTTGGCCTGTTCAACGACCAGGCGCAAACGCGGATTCATGTCCGGGTCGGCGCCCGAGCGCGCTGCGACCATGATTTCCTTCGACAGTTTGCCGAAGATGCGGCCCTTCGCGTTAGCTGCAATTTCCTTGTGTCTGGCTTTCCACTGGGCGCCCATATCTACTCTCTATCTTGTTTGTATTTACAATATCGGCTTGGGTAAATCCCCAAGCGAGCATCTTGCCTCAAGTGCCCCAATGCATCAATGACGATATCCATCAATGCTTGAGTTAATAGGGTGACAGGCGTTTGAAGTATTGCAAAGCCGAATAGCCGGTTCCGATATCGTCCAGTGCGAATTTCCCTGTTGTTTGTTGACAGTATTGCTGGCATGGTCAATCCGGAGTTGACAACGGTCAGCCAAGGTGCTTTTATGTCGGCCTGATAAAAATTGTTTTTCCCGGTTGCTTGTTAATAAGTTTGCTAGTTAATGTTGTCTGATACATAACAATAAGGAGGCAGAAAAAATGCAAGTCACTCGAAGGCAATTCTTTAAAGTCTGCGCCGGCGGGTTGGGGGCATCCAGCATGGCGATGCTGGGCTTCTCACCCAACGATGCGCTGGCGGAGGCGCGAGAGTTCAAGCTCACGCGCACAACCGAAACCCGCAACACCTGTCCCTACTGCTCTGTGGGCTGCGGTGTCCTGATCTACAGCCTGGGCGATAAAGCCAAAAACGTCCACGGAAAAGTCACCCATATCGAAGGCGACCCGGATCATCCGGTCAATCGCGGCACGCTCTGCCCCAAAGGCGCCGGCCTGCTGGATTTTGTGCACAGCCCCAACCGTTTGAAATATCCCGAGTACCGCGCCGCTGGCAGCAAGGAATGGACGCGCATTTCCTGGGACGATGCCTTTACCCGCATCGCCAAGCTGATGAAGGAAGACCGGGACAAGAACTTCATCGCCAAGAACAAAGATGGCGCGACCGTGAACCGCTGGGTGTCTACCGGTTTCCTGGCCGCTTCCGCTTCCAGTAATGAATCAGGCTACTTGACCCACAAAGTGGTACGTAGCCTGGGGATGCTCGCATTCGATAATCAAGCACGCGTCTGACACGGACCTACGGTGGCAAGTCTTGCCCCTACGTTCGGACGCGGTGCCATGACCAACCATTGGGTCGACATCAAGAATGCCGATCTGATCCTCATCATGGGCGGCAATGCCGCCGAGGCTCACCCGTGCGGATTCAAATGGGTGACCGAGGCGAAGGCCCATCGCAATGCCAAGCTGATCGTTGTCGATCCGCGCTTCACGCGTTCCGCCGCAGTAGCGGATTATTATGCGCCGATACGCGCCGGTTCCGACATCGCCTTCCTGGGTGGGTTGATCAATTACCTGCTCAGCAACGACAAGATACACCATGAATATGTAAAAAATTACACCGACTTCAGCTTCCTGGTGAAGGACGAGTACAAGTTCGAGAACGGCATTTACTCCGGCTATGACGCGGAGAAACGCAAGTACGACAAATCCACCTGGGGCTACCAGATCGGCAAGGATGGCTTCGTGGTCACCGACCCGACGCTGAAAAATCCGCGCTGTGTGTATCAGTTGATGAAGGCGCACTATTCCCGCTACACGCCGGAAATGGTGTCCGACATTTGCGGCACGCCCAAGGATGCTTTCCTCAAGATCTGCGAGATGATCGCGGAGACCTCCAAGGCCGACAAGACCATGACCATCATGTATGCGCTGGGCTGGACACAGCACTCGCAGGGTTCACAGATGATCCGCACTGGCGCGATGGTGCAGTTGTTGTTGGGCAACATCGGCGTGGCGGGCGGCGGCATGAATGCCCTTAGAGGCCACTCCAACATTCAGGGGCTGACCGACCTGGGCTTGCTGTCCAATCTGTTGCCGGGTTACATGACGCTGCCCGGTGATGCCGAGCAGGATTACAAGACCTATATCGAGAGGCGTGCTTTCAAACCGCTGCGCCCGGGACAGATGAGCTACTGGCAGAACTATGGCAAGTTCTTCGTCAGCAACATGAAGGCCTGGTACGGCGATGCCGCGACCAAGGAAAACAACTGGTGCTACGACTGGCTGCCGAAGCTCGACAAGGGCTATGACATCCTGCAGGTGTTCGAGAACATGAACAACGGCCAGGTCAACGGCTACGTCTGCCAGGGCTTCAACCCGCTCGCTTCGGCGCCTTGTAAGGTGAAGATCTCCGGCTCCCTCGCTAAACTCAAGTACCTTGTCATCATCGATCCGCTGACGACCGAAACCTCCGAGTTCTGGCAGAACCACGGCGAGTATAACGACGTCGATCCGTCCAAGATCCAGACCGAAGTGTTCCGCCTGCCTTCCACCTGCTTTGCGGAAGAGGACGGCTCGCTGGTCAGTTCCAGCCGCGTGCTGCAATGGCACTGGAAGGCCACTGAGCCGCCGGCCGAGGCGAAAGCCGATCCAGAGATCATCGCGGGCATTTTCTTCAAGCTGAAGGAGATGTACAAAAAAGACAGCGGTGCTTTCCCCGACCCTATCCTCAACCTGAACTGGAAACATCGTCAGCCGAATGCACCTTCTCCGGAGGAACTGGCAAAAGAATTTTCCGGCAAGGCGTTGAAGGATGTAATCGATCCCAAGGACAAGACCAAAGTACTGGTAAAAGCCGGCGAGCAACTGAACGGTTTCGCGGAGTTGCGCGACGACGGTTCCACCTCATGCGGTTGCTGGATCTTTGCGGGTAGTTGGTCTGAGAAGGGCAACCTGATGGCGCGGCGCGACAACTCCGATCCGTTCGGCCTGGGACAAACGCTAAACTGGGCCTATGCCTGGCCTGCTAACCGGCGCATCTTGTACAACCGCGCATCCTGTGATCTCACCGGCAAACCCTACGATCCGAAACGCAAAGTGATCGCCTGGGATGCTGCCGCAAGCAAGTGGACTGGTTCGGATATTCCGGACATCAAGGCTGATTCACCACCGGAAGAAGGCATCAATCCGTTCATCATGAATCCGGAAGGTGTGGCGCGTTTCTTCGCCATCGACAAGATGGCGGAAGGTCCTTTCCCGGAACATTACGAGCCGATGGAATCGCCGATCGCCAACAATCCCATGCATCCTGATAATCCGCTGGCGCGATACAACCCTGCTGCACGGGTGTTCAAGGGCGATTGGGAAACATTCGGCAAGGCGGACAAGTTCCCTTATGTCGCAACTACCTACCGGCTCACCGAGCACTTCCACTTCTGGACCAAGCATTCGAAGGTGAATGCGATCATGCAACCGGAACAGTTCGTGGAGATCGGTGAAGATCTGGCCAAGCAGAAAGGCATCAAGGCCGGTGATCATGTGCGCGTGAGATCCAACCGCGGATTCATCATTGCTGCGGCTGTCGTCACCAAGCGCCTGAAAACGCTTACCGTGTCAGGCAAGCCGGTGCATACCGTGGGCATCCCGATACACTGGGGCTTCATGGGTCTGGCCAAGAACGGGTACATCACCAACACCCTGACACCATTCGTGGGCGACGCTAATACCCAGACGCCCGAATTTAAAGCGTTCCTCGTGGACGTTGAGAAGGTATAGGAGGCGATATGGCACTTCAATCATTAGATATCATAGCCCGTTCCGCCACGACGACGCCTTCTCCACAGGTGCGCGAGACGATGAAGGTGGCAAAGCTCATCGACATTTCTAAATGCATAGGCTGCAAGGCATGCCAGGTAGCCTGCATGGAGTGGAACGATGTGCGCGACGAGATCGGAACGAATGTCGGCGTGTACGACAACCCGGCCGATCTCAGTGCCGATTCATGGACAGTGATGCGCTACTCCGAAGTCGAAGTGGAGCAGGGCAAACTGGAGTGGCTGATCCGCAAGGACGGCTGCATGCACTGCGCCGATCCGGGCTGCCTCAAGGCTTGTCCGGCGCCCGGTGCGATCGTCCAATATAGCAACGGCATCGTCGATTTTCACCAGGAGAATTGTATCGGTTGCGGCTACTGCATCACCGGCTGCCCGTTCGATATTCCGCGCATCTCGAAAAAAGACAGCAAGGCGTACAAGTGCACGCTGTGCTCAGACCGCGTGGCGGTGGGGCTTGAGCCGGCCTGCGTGAAGACCTGCCCCACCGGTGCGATCGTGTTCGGCAGCAAGGAGGACATGATCCATCATGCCGAGGGGCGCATCACCGACCTCAAGAGCCGCGGCTACGCGAATGCAGGGCTGTACGATCCGCAGGGAGTGGGCGGCACGCACGTGATGTATGTGCTGCAGCATGCCGACAAACCCGAGCTGTTCAGCGGACTACCGAAGAATCCTTCAATCAGCGCGATGGTCGGCCTGTGGAAGGGCATCACCAAGCCGCTGACCTCCTTTGCACTCGGCATGCTCGCCGTCGGCACCCTGTTCCACTACGTCATGAAAGGCCCCAACGAGGTCTCGAAAGACATTGAAAAGGAGTTCGAAAATGAAAGCTGATCCCAACGATCTGGTTCGTTACACGGCAGAAGAGCGCGTCAACCACTGGGTGGTCGGCATGACCTTCATCCTGCTGGCGCTGTCCGGGCTGGCGTTCTTCCATCCTGCGTTCTACCCGCTCACGCAGTTGTTCGGCGGCGGCGTGTGGGCGCGCATCCTGCATCCCTTCCTCGGCGTGCTGATGGCGATCACCTTCACCGCGATGTACTTCCGCTTCCACAAGCTGAACGCCATCACCCCGGTCGACAAGGAGTGGCTGCGCCGTGTCGGCGAAATGGTGGACGGCGACGACCACAACATGCCGGAATCGGGCAAGTACAACGGCGGGCAGAAGCTGCTGTTCTGGCTGCTGGTGGCCTGCATGGTGCTGCTCACGTTGTCCGGCCTGATCATCTGGCGCGCCTACTTCTCCGACCTGTTCGCAATCGCCATCGTCCGCTTCGGGTCGGTCGTGCATGCGGCCGCGGCGGCATTCATGATCGCGCTGATCATGGTGCATGTCTATGCCGCGATCTGGACCCGGGGCACGATACGCGCGATGCTGTACGGCACGGTGAGCCGCGCCTGGGCCAAGCAGCATCACCCCGCCTGGTACAAGGAACAGACCAGGGGCGTCAAGTAGTGTCATCCACCACCATCCTCCAGCCGGGGGAGATCGAACGACCTGCGGGCGACATCCCGTATATCTATCTTCCAACGCGCAGCGCGGTGTATCACGATCGCGCCGCGCGCCTGCGCACGCTGGCGCAGGGTCACAGCATGCGCGACTTCCTGCTGTTCATGGCCGCGCTGTGCGAAACGCAGCAGGATGCGCTGAACAACTTCCCCGCAGTCCCGTTGCCGGATGCCTCCCGCCTCAACCAGTGCCGCGAACACGGCATGCCGCCGCTGTCAGTGCAAAGCTGGCCACGCGATCCCGCATGGCAGCAGGCGCTCACAACGATACTGGCCCGCGTGAAACAACATGCACCGCCTGCGTCGCAGGCAACCATCGCGCGCATCGAGAAAATGGACAGCGCCGCGCTGGAAAAACTGGCGGACGCGCTACTGCGCAGCGACTACGAACAGGTCGATCTGGCCACTGCGCCGCTGGTCGCATCGGCATTGCAGGTCTACTGGACACACATGTCCACCTCGCTGGGTGTGCATGCATTCAGCCGCAACGGCGTCGGCAACCTGTGCCCCGCGTGCGCGTCCCCGCCAGTGGCCAGCGTGGTGCGCATCGGCGGCGAACAGGGGCTGCGCTATCTCTGCTGTTCCCTGTGCGAGACGCAGTGGCACATGGTGCGCGCCAAGTGCAGCAATTGCGAATCAACCAAAGATATCGGTTATTATTCGATCAAAGGTGGCTCCGTTAAGGGTTCTTTCGGTGGCGCGGTGAAAGCCGAGTCGTGTGACGAATGCGGCAGCTATCTCAAGATCGTCTACATGGACAAAGATCCGCACGTCGACCCGGTCGCCGACGACCTCGCCACGCTTGCCCTCGACCTGATGATGGACGAGAATGGCAAGTCGAGAAGCGGCCCCAACCTGTTTTTGATGACCGCACCGGAAGCGGCGATATAGATCACCTTCGCTAAAACCGGCGCAATGGAAGACAACCACTGAGCCAGCGAACGTGACCAGCAAAACCGCAACCGCACCACACCCTCCCTCCAGCGCGATGCTGGCGGCCATCCCCTCGGTGGATCGCGTCCTCAACCTGGGCGCAACCTCGACGCTCATTGCACAATACGGCAGGATGCCCGTGGTGATGGCGACCCGCTCCGTGCTGGCGACCTTGCGCGAGGAGGTGGCGCGCGGCGATGCGTTGCCGCCCGATGTCTTCTCCGAACCCGCGCTCGCCGCGCGTCTCCAGGCCGCGCTGGAAAAAGCCGCGCAACCTTCGCTGCGCAATGTGTTCAATCTCACCGGCACGGTGCTGCACACCAACCTTGGCCGCGCGCTGTTGCCCGAATCGGCCGTTGCCGCCGTGGTCAGCGCAATGACGCAACCATGCAACCTGGAATACGACCTCGATGGCGGTTCCCGCGGTGACCGCGATACGCATGTGGAAAAACTGCTGTGCGAACTCACCGGCGCTGAAGCCGCAACCGTGGTCAACAACAATGCCGCGGCGGTGTTCCTCGCGCTGAACACACTGGGCATGCGTAAGGAAGTGATCGTGTCGCGCGGCGAACTGGTGGAGATCGGCGGCTCGTTCCGCGTGCCGGACATCATGGCGCGCGCCGGTTGCCGCCTTGTGGAAGTGGGCACGACCAACCGCACGCATTTGAAAGACTACGCCGAAGCCATCACGGCCAAGACCGCGCTGCTGCTGAAAGTGCACACCAGCAACTACGCGATACAGGGCTTCACCGCGAGCGCATCAGAACAGGCGCTGGCCGCGCTCGCGCATGAGCGCGGTATCCCGATGATGGTGGACCTCGGCAGCGGCTCGCTGGTCGACATGACGCAGCTCGGCCTGCCGAAAGAACCCACGCCGCAGGAGTCTCTGAATGTTGGCGTCGATCTGGTGACCTTCAGCGGAGACAAATTATTGGGCGGGCCGCAGGCAGGCATCGTCGCCGGGCGCAAGGAGCTGATCGCGAAGATCAAAAAGAACCCGCTGAAGCGCGCGCTGCGCGTGGACAAGATGACCTATGCCGCACTGGAAGCAGTGCTACGCCTCTACCGCGATCCCGAACGGATCACGCAAATCCTGCCCACGCTGCGTCTGCTCACGCGCCCGCTCGCAGAGATCGAACGCACAGCGAAGAAATTGTTACCCGCCGTGCAGCGCATGCTGGCCGATAAAGCCGGCGTCGCGCTCAAACCCTGCCACAGCCAGATCGGCAGCGGCTCGCTGCCCATCGATACATTGCCCAGCGTGTGCATCGCCATCACGCCGATCGTGAAAGGCAAAGGTGTAGGCACAGCTTTGAAGAAGATCGAGCAGGCATTCCGCAGCCTGCCGGTGCCGGTGATAGGTCGCATCGCGGAGAGCGCGTTCTGCCTGGATTTGCGCTGTCTTGAAGAAGATCGCGTTGGTGAATTTGCCGGGCAGCTCGAACAACTCAGGCTTTAATCACTATCGTCGTTCCCGCGAAAGCGGGAACCCAGTCAATTCAGCAAGCCGAATCCCCGCTTTCAGACTGGTTTTCATATTTCCTGTTGGCACTCTACGGTTTGGCATGCTGTCAATAATTCATTGACACATGAGGTAATTGCAAAACCCCCTACCTAGGTTGAATTAACCGCCGAATGTGGTGCAAAAAGAGATAGAGATGGGCGGCCATTGCTGGCAAGATGGAGGTTCTAAAGACACCATCGGCGCCCGACATGAATACTACGCAACGA
>JANXXH010000148.1 GCA_025350705.1 Gallionella sp. | reverse complement strand
ATACCGAGGTCGCCGCCGCGCGTAGTGACCGTTACGCGATTGTCGAGCAGCTGTCTCTGGATACCGGCAACCACTGCGGCACATGCGCCGCTACCGCAGGCGAGCGTCTCGCCCGCGCCGCGTTCGTAAACGCGTAACTTGATATGACTGCGCCCGACGACCTGCATGTAACCCGCGTTCACGCGCTGCGGGAAACGCAAATGAGTTTCGAGCGCCGGCCCGTCGGTCAGCACTGGCGCGGAATCGACGTCCGCAACCACTTGTACTGCGTGCGGATTGCCCATCGACAGCGCGCTGATGCGCAGCGTCTCCCCCTCTACTTCAAGAGGCTCGCTCGCTGCGCCGCTGCCGCCATCGAACGGAATGCTTGCCGGATCAAAAATCGGCGCGCCCATGTTGACCGTCACGCGCCCGTCTTGCTCGAGACGCGGGCTGATCAGTCCGCATCGGGTCTCCACCACGATCTCGCGCTTGGGGGTGAGCTGCTGGTCATGCACGAAGCGCATGAAGCAGCGCGCGCCGTTGCCGCATTGCTCGACTTCGCCGCCATCTGCATTGAAGATGCGATAGCGAAAATCAGCCTCTTCATCCTCGGCTTTCTCTACGATCAAAATCTGGTCGCAACCCACGCCAAAATGCCGGTCGGCCAGCATACGCAATTGTTCCGGGCTGAGCTCGATTTTTTGGCGCATGCCGTCCAGCATGATGAAGTCGTTGCCGGCGCCGTGCATCTTGGTAAACTGTAATAACATTCCTTATCCTTTGACTTTAAGCAACTCGCTGTACCGGAAGCAACCAGTTGTGTGGTCGTTCACCATCCCGGTCGCTTGCATGTGCGCGTAGCAGATCGTCGATCCGACGAATTTGAAACCCCGCAGTTTCAACTCTTTGCTCATCGCATCCGACTCTGGCGTAGTCGCCGGTATAAGGCTATGACTGCGCCACTTGTTCTGTTTCGGTTCGCCCCCGACGAACTGCCAGATGAATTTATCAAAGCTGCCGAACTCATCCCGGACATCGAGAAACTTCTGCGCATTGACCACGGCGGCTGCCACCTTTAAACGATTGCGCACGATACCCGCATTCTGCAGCAGGGATTCTATTTTATTTGCATCATAACGGGCAATGCGCATCGGGTCGAAACCATCGAAGGCCGCGCGGTAATTTTCGCGCTTGCGCAAAATGGTGATCCAGCTCAGCCCTGCCTGCGCGCCTTCCAGTATCAGGAACTCGAACAGGCGCTGATCGTCATGCAGCGGCACGCCCCACTCGGTATCGTGATAGCTTTGATACAAGGCATCATCGCCCGGCCAGGCACAGCGGCGTTTATTCAAGACATTCCCTCATCGCGAGCGAGCACCCAGTTGCACCGCGTCGCGCCCCATGCAGCGATTCATCACCACGGTGATGCCCGCTTGTTGAGCACGCAATGCGGCTTCCTCGTTAATGATCCCGTCTTGTAGCCAAAGGTTTTTAATGCCGAGCCTGATGCAGCTATCCACGATGGCGGGAACGAACTCCGCTGCGCGAAACACATCCACGATGTCCGGCAACTCGGGCAGGCTCTCCAGATCGGGGTAGGCTTTTTCTCCCAGCACTTCGTCGACCATGGGGCGCACAGGAATGATGCGATAGCCGAAACCTTGCAGGGCCTGCGCGACGCGGAAGCTGGGGCGCGACTGGTTCGGCGACAGGCCCACTACCGCGATGCTGTGCACCTCGTGCAGGATTCGGGAAATCTCCTCGGAACTGGGGTTGCTGTGTGGCATGGCATCGGCGGGTATAAACGTGCGGTTATAATAAACCATAACTTGCCTGCCATCGTATCTGCCATGAGCGCCATACATTCTTCCCAGCTGGCTTTCTTAGCTGCACACGCACCGTTCAACCGGATGGAGCCGGCCCATCTGCTGTGGATGCTGGAGCGCATGAAGCTTGCTTATTACGCCCGGGGCGATGTAATCGTCTCGCCCGAGCAGGGCACAGCAGAACATTTCCTGGTCATCAAACAGGGTATGGTGCAAGGCGAGCAAAATGTCGCCGATGCCAGTGTAGCGGATACCTGGCTGGAACTGTCGGAAGGCGAATGTTTCCCGCTCGGAGCGCTGCTGGCCAACCGTCCTGTCGCGAGTGTCTATCGGGCCGGCAAGGACACGTTCTGCTACGAATTGCCGGTCGCGGATTTCCACACCTTGCTTGAAATGAGTCTGCCGTTCCGGGACTTTTGTACACGCCGTATTGCCAATTTGCTGGAGCATTCCAAGCAGGTGATACAGGCGCAGTACACGCAATCCGGTGCCGAACAGCAATCGTTGACCAGTCCCTTGTCTGCGATCATCCGCCGCGCGCCCGTCACGTGTGCGCCGCAAACCAGTGTGCGCGAGGTGTTGCAGCAAATGCATGAATCGCGCATCGGTTCGATGGTCGCGGTGGATGACGCGGGTAGGCCGCTCGGCATCCTGACGCTGCCTGATGTGCTGGTGCGCATCGCGCTACCGCAGATCGATCTGGCGCAGCCTGTGATCGGAGTGATGACCAAACAACTGAGCACCTTGCCGCCGCAGGCATTGGCTCATGAAGCAGCATTGATGATGGCCAAGCAGGGACTCCGACATGTGCTGGTCGTCGATAACGGGCGGCTGGTCGGGCTGGTATCCGAAAAAGATTTGTTCGCCATGCAGCGGGTCGGTTTCCGTCAGATCGGTTCGGCGATACGCCACGCGCAACTTCTCGAAGAGCTGCAGCAAGCCGCCGCCGACACCCGCAGCATGGCGCACAACATGATGGCGCAAGGGGTGGCGGCGGAACAGCTGACCCAGTTCATCTCCACATTCAACGATTTGCTGACGGCGCGCGTGATCGAGCTGGAATGCACAGCCAGTGAGTTTTGCACGACACAGCTTGCCGACCGTCTGTGCTGGATGGCATTGGGTTCGGAAGGGCGCTTCGAGCAGACGTTGAGCACCGATCAGGACAACGCACTGATCTTCACCGTGCCGGATGGCATGACGGAAGACCAGCTGCGCGGGCAATTACTGCCGATAGCCAAACGCATCAACGACACGCTGGCCTTGTGCGGCTTCCCGTTGTGCCGTGGAAATGTGATGGCATCGAATCCGCAATGGTGTCTGTCGCTGGAAGATTGGAAGCGCACATTTTCCAATTGGATCACCAACGGCACGCCGGAAGCGCTGCTGCATGCCTCGATCTTTTTCGACTTCCGTGCGCTGTATGGCGCACACGCGCTGGCCGAAGAATTACGGCTATGGCTGGTCAGAGTCGCCAGCGACAATACCCGTTTTCTGCACCAGATGGCCGAGAACGCGATGCGCCTACGCCCGCCTCTCGGTGTGGTGCGCGATTTTGTCGTGGGCAAGGAGCATATGCTCGATCTCAAGCTCAATGGCATCACCCCGTTCGTGGATGGGGCGCGCATCTTCAGTCTTGCGGCAGGCGTGACGCACACCAGCACCATCCAGCGACTGCGCGCAAGCGCGGCGATGATGAAAGTTCATCCAAACGAAATCGAAGCTTGGATCGATGCCTTCCTGTTTATCCAAGTGTTGCGCCTGCGTCACCACGACGAGCAGAAGACACGAGGCGTAAGCGACGATGCGCTGGATAACCTGATCGATCCGGAACGCCTGAATGAGTTGGACCGGCGCATCCTGAAAGAGGCTTTCCGCCAAGCGCGCAAGCTGCAGGCACGGCTTGCTCTGGAATATCATCTGTGATGCCAGAATTAAAAATCGCTTTTCGCGTTTGCCCCCTCTCCCTCTGGGGGAGGGGTGGGGTGGGGGAGGTGAACATGGCAAGGAGTTGCCATGTTCACTAGGCTGGCGCACTTGCTGGGCAAGCGGATGCAATTGTCCGCGCAACAACAGCAGCGCTTGAATGCCTGGAAAGATTTACCGCATGCTGCATTGGACGCGCCATTCAGCGGCACACGTTGCGTAGTGGTAGATGTAGAAACCAGCGGTCTCAACCTGATGGAAGACCGCCTCATTTCCATCGGTGCGGTGGCCATGGTGAACGGTCAGATCGCAATGGGTGACAGTTTTTATGTGGTGCTGCAGCAGCCGACAATCAGCCACAAAAAGAATATTCTGCTGCACGGTATCGGCGGTGCGGAACAGACGGAAGGTGCGCCTGCCACCGATGCGCTGCTGGCCTTTCTCGAGTATCTGCGCAAAGACCCGCTGACCGCTTTTCACGTCACCTTCGATGAAACCATGATTCGACGCGCGATGCGCCAGTTTCTCGGCTTGTCCTTCAAGCATCCCTGGCTGGATATGGCATATGTGATGCCCGCGCTCAATCCCGTCCTTGCTGGCCGGCGTCGCTCCCTGGACGACTGGATTAACTGCTTTGATATTCGCAATGATGCGCGTCATAACGCGCTAGCGGATGCGTTGGTCACCGCACAGCTTTTCCAGGTTGCCCTTGCGCAGGGCAGAAAAAAAAATATCACTAATTTTGCCGGGCTGCTCGATCTGGAAAGGGCGCAGCGTTGGGTGAGAGGGGAAAACTGATTCATACCACTACAAAGAATATGTTTATTTGGCACTCTTTCGCGTTGCATTACCACGCCACTTAACGTAACCTTGACTCTGTCGTTTGAGTGGTTCATGTTGATTGAGCCTAACTTTAGTTGACTATCTTGAGGGAGCGTATATGCCTAATCCTAATTTCAACTGGGTAGCGATTGATGCCAACCCTAAGTTCCAAGCCCTGCATCGCAAAAAGACTGTTTTCCTTTGGGGCCTGATGATCTTCTCAACCATCTACTACTTCATGCTGCCGATCGGCGCAGCGTATTACCAGGACCTGTTCAAGACCAAAGTGTGGGGTGTCGTCAACATCGGCATCCTGTTCGCGCTGTCCGAGTTCGTGGTGGCATGGGCGATCGCATTTGTGTATTCACGCAAGGCTAATGCCGAATTCGATGCCATGTCGCAAGAGATCATCAACGATTTAAAAAAGGGAGCATAAGATGAAATCGACGCTGATTAAATTAGTTTTGGCCGCCGCTGCCTTGTGTGGCAATAGCGCGGCTTTCGCGGCCGCCGGTGCGGTCGCCGATGAGTTCAAATGGATTACGTTCTCTGTGTTCGGCGTGATCATCGCGATCACGATGGCGATCACCTACTGGGCGGCACGTACCACCCACACCACCTCCGAGTTCTATGCGGCGGGACGCACCGTCAGCGGCATCCAGAACGGTTGGGCGATCGCCGGCGATTATCTGTCTGCGGCGTCCTTCCTCGGTATCGCCGGGCTGATCTCGCTCTATGGCTATGACGGCTTCATGTACTCGGTAGGCTGGCTGGTGGCATATATCACCGTGCTGCTGGTGATCGCCGAGCCCTGCCGCAACATCGGCAAATATACGATGGGTGACATCCTCGCTTTCCGTAACGATCCCAAGAAGATCAAGTTCGTGGCAGCGATCTCGACCATCACGGTATCCACCTTCTATCTCACTGCACAAATGGTTGGCGGCGGCGTGCTGATCAAAACGCTGATCGGTATCGACTACGAAACCTCGATCATCGGTGTCGGTATTTTGATGCTGTCCTATGTGGTGTTCGGCGGCATGAAGGCGACGACCTGGGTGCAGATCGTCAAGGCAGGGCTGCTGGTGATGGCTTCCCTGATTCTGGTGTTCCTGGTGTGGTCGCCATACGGTTTCAGCTTGCCTGCTTATCTGCAAGCCGTGGTCGGCGACGAAAAGGTGGTGGCGCAAGTCGCCAAATTGCTGGGTGATTCCGCAGTCGGCATGAGCAAGGAAGAACTCGGTCAGCGCTTCCTTGAGCCGGGACTGTTCCTGAAGAACCCGATCGACCAGATCTCGCTGGGCATGGCACTGGTGCTTGGCACGGCAGGCATGCCGCATATCCTGATGCGTTTCTTCACTGTGCCGACTGCGCAGGCTGCACGCACTTCTGTTATCTGGGCAATGGGTATCATCGGCGGCTTCTATGTGCTGACGCTGTTCCTGGGCACTGGTGCTGCGATGCTGGTCGGCTCGGCGAAGATCGCATCTGTCGATGCAGGTGGCAACATGGCCGGCCCGTTGTTAGCGCAATACTTGGGCGGCGGCGAGAACTCCATAATGGGTAACTTCATGCTGGCCTTCGTGGCGGCGGTCGCTTTCGCGACCATCGTTGCGGTGGTATCTGGTCTGGTGCTTGCTGCGGCCTCCGCGATGGCGCACGACATCTATGTCGGCGTGATCCGTGGTGACCATGCCACTCCCAAGGAACAGGTGGTTGCTGCGCGTGTTGCTTCCGGCATCGTCGGGGTGATCGCGATCACTGTCGGCATTCTGGCCAAGGGGCAGAACGTCGCGCATCTGGTTGCGCTGGCCTTTGCAGTAGCAGCTTCGAGCAACCTGCCTGCGGTATTTCTAACGCTGTATTGGAAGAAGTGCAACACCTACGGCATCATCGCCGGCATGATCGTCGGAGCAATGACTGCTATCTTCCTGGTACTGGTTTCGCCCAACATGACTTATCCGAAGGCAGTGATTTCCGCAGCCAAGAAAGTGCTGGATGGCGAGCCGGCAGTACCAGCCAAGGAAGCGCAACCCGCTAAACCGGCATCCAGTTTCTCGTGTGAGCTGTATGCACTGGAAGGCTGCGTTGCTTCTGCGCCGGCCAAACCTGCTTCAGCGGAAAAGCCTGCCAAACCGGGTGCTGCAGAGAAGCTGGCTGAGTTGAGTGCAAAGCTCCAACCGCTGGAAGCATCCTTGCCCAGCTTGACTGATCCCGTTGCATTGAAAGCTGCACAGGACGATATCACCAAAGTGAAGAAAGACATCGCGGCGACCGAGAAAGCCAAGGCCAAAGCGGAAGCTGATCTGAAGACTTTCGAAGGTCAGACCACCAGTATCATGGGCCTGGAAAAGCCCTGGTTCCTGCTGAAGAACCCCGGCTTGATCTCCATCCCGCTGGGCTTCCTGATGGTGATCCTGGGTTCGTTGTTCACCCGCGATAAACGTGCCGAAGAAATGTGGGACGAACTCTATGTGCGCCAGAACACCGGCATCAACGCCGAAGCTGCGACCGCACACTAACGCAGCGATTGGTTTTGCATCATTTGACCCCGCCCTGACCGGCGGGGTTTTTATTGCACCAGAAAAACACTAACGGTGCATCTCCAGCCGCGCGGCGCAGTTTAAAAACCGCTATACTTCGCGCCTTCCAAAAATGCGCCCGTAGCTCAGCTGGATAGAGTATTGGTTTCCGAAACCAAGGGTCACAGGTTCGACTCCTGTCGGGCGCACCATTTCAGACTTAAGGCCATGTGACTTATGGCCATCCCAATGCCCAGAAAAATTCAGGAGATCGTCAGCATTGGGCTCAGGCAGCATCCACAATCTGGAAGCGAACCAGAATAGTTATTTACTGTATGG
>JANXXH010000145.1 GCA_025350705.1 Gallionella sp. | reverse complement strand
CACGCTCAAATAGTCGGACATTCGAACATGCCCTCCCAGCTCCGCCGCTTTCCCCGCCATGATTTGCCCCCGGTATGATTTGCGTACCGGTGAATTGTAATGGGAATTTCGTTAAGTGAACAGCATTGGGGACAGACCACGGTTTCCACGAACTTCCGCTTGCGACGCATAGCATCTGTAGCGTCATGCTAACAGCATTCCACAAAGCAGTCGTTCAGTGTCAATTCAGCTCTCCCCAGAGCGACAAAACGCTCAGGCCGAAAAGCAGAAGTTCGCAGCGCATCCCTGCGGTCCCTTTCCTGGCACTTTGCCGCCCTCCTACATGTTCAGTTTTTGGGTAGTCATTTATATATCCAAAAGCTATTTAGATGTAACAAACAAGTATTTCACAGATATAAGCAATATCACTAGACTGCGCCCTAACAAGTTTGGATGAATCATTTAATCCACCTGATTATTTTGGATACAGAAAGGAAGGCAGTCTATGTTTAAGCTGATCAAGAATGGCCGCATCGTGAGCGACGAATGGAAGACGCTGACGCTTGATGGAAATGATACTCCGCAGAACGTCAGGTTGCCGATCGGGCCTGTGCTGGTGCCACTATCGGTATGGCAGGCACGCCGCGCCGAACTGATACACCGCGAATATGAACATGGCTGGCCACTCGGCGCCTGGCTGGCTGCCGAAGAAGATGCGGAGGAAATCGGGCACGACATCGACGACTTCACTGTGATCGCTATCGAATTCGACAAATACAGCGACGGCAAGAGCTACTCGACTGCCCGACTACTGCGTGAGCGCTACGGTTACAAGGGTGAGCTGCGCGCTATCGGCGATGTGCCACGCGACAAGTTGACCTTCCAGTACGAAGTTGGCTTTGATGCTTTCGCAGTGCGTGCCAACCAGATCAGCGCTACACTTTCCGGCTTGTTTAATCTCAGCGCACCCAAGCATACACACGCACAACCCGCCACGTTCGCCGGCTGATTAGACGGGATCAGATCACAACCGGATCGTGGTAATCATCATCGATTTTGGCAAGCGTGGCCCTGATTGAAAGGGAACCCGCTTGCCATAACGATCAAACAAGGTAGCGGAAACAAGCTTTAGTTCGACATCGTAAAATCGGGAATATTGTGAATAACGGTGTTCACGTAACGTACTCCGATAGACTCACCTACGCTCAGGTCTGCGACCAAGGCAGCCCATCAAATCGCCAACCGTTAAATGAATTGCGGTGATGCGTATCATCAAGGTCGCCCTCAAAACCGTGGAGTACGTTATACACTTCCGTAAGCCCGGCTTTTTCCAATGCCAATCCGGCATCCACTGAACGACGTCCGGAGCGGCAGATCAGCACAACGGGACGATTCGCGCTGGCGGCTTTTTTTACATGCGGAACGAAATGAGGGTTGATATTCCATTCGGATCCATCGACCCAGGGGATCAGGATGGACCCCTTGGGATGACCGACGAACATGTGCTCCATCTCGCTGCGCACATCAATGAATACCGCCTCTGGATTGGCCTGCAGGAATTCAAAAGTTTCCTTGGGTGTCATGTGTTGCATGGTGTGCTCCTCAAATTGGATTGATTCGAATCAAGGTATGTTGTGATGATAGTACCGGAGGGTGTTGCAAGTCCAGTAGCGAGAACAAGTCAACCTCACCCTGCATTGTTGCCATGCACCACATGTAGCGGTACACCAAGCTTCAGTGAAGCGCGCAGTGTATGACAGCTTGCGCACCGGCCTGCTGCGCCTTCGCAACAGCCGCAGCGAGCGGCTCTGCGCGATCATGGCTGTCGGAAACGATACAGATTTTCATGGTGTGGTCGCGATCCGGGAGCGTCCGGTATCGGCCATTGCAAGCAACTTTTTAATGTGTTCATTAAGCACAATGGGCAGTTTTAGTGTCTATAGCCACTGTGGGGGAGCAACAATATAACCCGAATGAGGGGTATACTCTTTACCATGTTGGTTTGCGCACAATTAAACCGTTTAACTAACCCGGAATTATCCAAATAATTTTTTGGTGAGTCATCTTATGAGCAAGAAAACAAGCTCTGTGAAGAAGTCAGTCCCTGCAGATATTTCGTGGGTGCAAGATTCTGGTTTTACTCCCCCCAAAAAAGGCGGAGGTGCGGCAGTACATAAAAAGATTTCGCCCTCTGCCTCTCAATCAGGTGATTTCAAGCCTCTGTTGGAGAGATTGCTTGAGAGCTTCATCGGTGCCGTGAATGCAAGCGCCGGAATAATCCGGATACTTACCCCGCACAGTCAAACCCAGCAACTGATCAGCTCGGCCGGATTTCCCGCCGAACTGCTGGAAACCGAAAGTTCCATTCACCTGAATTGCGAAACAGACTGCAAAGCATCTGACAGTTCCGGTATTTATTCAGTCAACCTCAGCGCCTGCAAGTCACGGCAAGATTGCCGCTATGCCGGTTGCCGGATTCAGTTGTTGATCGGCGCCCCGATCGAAAGCCACACTGCACCGAAAAATACTGTCGGCATGCTCACGCTGTTTTTCAACGAGCCACAAGAGCCGATCGAGCACACCCCCAAAACTGTTTCGGCATTCGCCCAGATGCTGGGCGCTGTCATCGAGCATGATAAATCAGCTCGTGACGCCAAGCGCGCCGACCTGATCGCCGAACGCCAGGCTATCGCCAACGAGATCCATGATTCATTGGCACAAACTTTGGTTTATACGCGTATGCGCACAAGGTTATTACTTGAATCCATACGTACGGGCAATGAACTCCTGATCTCCAAATATGCTCACGATATTGATGAAGTATTGGAAAGCAGCCAAAAAACGGTCCGGGAATTGATCACGGATTTTCGTTGCGCCATGGATCCGTCCGGCCTGTTAAATGCACTGCAAACCCTGACCGGGCAATTTTGCCAGCGCAATGAGATCGAACTGGAATACATCAACCGGGTAGCTAGTCTCGAATTGCCCCTCGAATATGAGATCCAGGTGTACCACATCGTTCGTGAGGCGCTGGCCAATATCGCTACCCACTCGGGGGCGACCCATGCCCGCCTGACCTTTGAACATTCGGGCGGTTATTATGTCTTTACCATAGAAGACAACGGCAGCGGCGGATTCACGTTCACACCGGTCGAAGGGCACTATGGCATGATGATCATGCGCGAACGCGCACAACGCATCGGCGGTGAAATCAAAGTAGAGAGCTCAAAAGGCATCGGCACGCGCGTGCAATTATTCTTCCCTGAACCCGGGGCAGATTGGAGAGCAGTGAATGAGTGAGAAATTAAAAGTTGTTCTGGTAGACGACCAAAACCTGTGCCGGAGCGGGCTGAGCGAGCTGCTTTCCAGCTGTTACGGATTTGCAGTCCTCGGCGCAACCGGCAGTGTCGAAGGGCTGCGCGAGTTATTGAGCGAACAGCCCGATCTGTTGATCATGGATCTGCGCATGAAGCCGCTGGATGGCCTGGCCATGCTGCAACAAATCCGCAAAGAAGGCTGCGCAATCCCCGCTGTCGTGCTGACCATGAGCGATTCCGAAACCGATCTGGCCAACGCGATACGCGCAGGTGTGCGCGGCTATCTGCTCAAAGACATGGCACCCGAAGATGTCGTCGACTCCATCCGCCGGGTCGCGGCGGGCGAACTGGTCGTCGCCCCCACGATGACCGTCAAAATGATCGAGATGCTGCGCGGCGACCAACCCGGAGATGAGCCTAAAAATTCCCTTAAACTGCTCACCGAGCGCGAGCGTGAAATACTGCAACTGCTCTCTCGCGGCGAAAGCAACAAAGCCATCGCGCAAACATTGTCGATCAGCTATGACACCGTAAAACAGCATGTGCGCCATATTCTGACCAAGCTCAACCTGTCCTCAAGAGTAAAAGCAGCCGTGTTGTTTACCGAACAGCAAGCGCAAAGCAGTGAAGAAAGAGTCTCGCGGTAAATCACTACTGTCAGCGGTGAATGCAAAAAATGGGAACCATATACTTAATTAGCCAAAATAACTCAAAACAAATTGTAGTGCTGCAGTTATGAATTGGTTATTATTAGCATCAAATGGCTAATAATGATCCTATTGAACAGTCAACAAATGTATTGCAAGAGGTGCATAACCGTTTTGCATAAAACTCATCGCGCAATGGGCTGGATTCTGGCCGA
>JANXXH010000142.1 GCA_025350705.1 Gallionella sp. | reverse complement strand
CCGAAAGGAAACTTGATGCGCCCCACATGCACGCTGGTGTTTTCGCTGAATTGATAATCCACGAACATCCAGGTGAAACGCGGGCTTAAAGTCGTGGTGGCCTGAAGCTGTGCCCACACGCGGGTTTTTTCGTTGGCCTTGCCGCTTAACACCAGGCCCAGAAAATTGTTATCCCAGGTTCCGGACGAATCCGCACCCAGATAACGATTGGCGGTAGAGCGGCGAAAATCCTGATTGCCGAACACATTGAACGTGAAACGATCTTCTTCGGCGTAGGAATTGGCCGCGCCGATGAGGCTCGTTGCGATACAGGCCGCGCCACAAACAGCACTCCATTTGATTTTATCCAGCTTCATTTTCATACTCTCCCTGATGATAAATACAATTTAAACTTGCCTGCGATTTCCCCCGAGGTGTCAAGCCGAAGCATCCATACCAAGAGAGACCACTAAAATCCGCGCTGAATGGTGTCATGGCTGCCATCCATATTCGATAGGAAAACTTCTTCCCTTGAATTAATTAAGGATATCACTCAGCCCATTCAGGCTTTTACTTTAACAAAAAAGCACGCCCTTGGACGTGCTTTTTTTACTGCTTTTCGTATTACATCAGCAAATCGGCTTAACGGCTATTGCCATTATTGCCACGCCCGAGTGCATAGCTTGGGCGATCACCGGAAGTACGGCGCGGAGCGCTGTTGCCGCCGCGATTGTTGCTAAAGCTGCGTTCCTGGCTGCGCGGTTGCCCGGCTCCCTGACCACGACCTTGGCCGCCAAAACCCTGACCACCGCCAAGACTCAGCGTATTACCTTGAGTGGTGTTGCCGTTGGCTTGGCCGTGCCATTGACCATGACTTTCCTTTCGTCCGGCATGGCTATGACGGCTGTCCGGCGCGCTGTGGTGGAACCCATTTCCGGTATTGCCGGCAAAACTGTTTCCGGATTTACCAGCAAAACCGCCGCCGGTTTTGTTGCCAGCGTAACCACCTGTGCGGTTGCCGCCGAAGCCGGCATTGTTACCACCGCCGAAACCGCCACCGCCGCTACGACGCGGGCCGCTATTGCTGCGCGGACGATCCGAAGAAGGGCCGGTGCGCAGTTTGTATTTCGGCTCCAGTCCTTCGATGGTGTGCATCTTGATGGTTTGCTCGGTGTAGCGTTCGATACGCTTCAGCATCTGCGCATCGCGATTCGAGGCGAACGAGATCGCGATACCGGATGATCCGCCGCGACCGGTACGTCCGATGCGGTGCACATAGTCTTCTGCGAACTTGGGCAGGTCGAAGTTGATCACGTGCGAAATGCCGCGCACGTCGAGACCGCGGGCTGCCACATCGGTGGCGACCAGGATGCGCACGTTGCCATTGCGCATATTGAGCAGGGTGCGGTTGCGTTCGCGCTGGTTCATGTCGCCGTGCAATGCTGCGACGGAATGGCCTTGTGCGGAAAGTTGATCGGCGAGGCTGTCTGCATCGCGCTTGGTAGCGGTGAATACCAGCGCCTGATTCATATCCACGTCGGTCAGCAAATGGCTGAGCATCTTGTTTTTGTGCGCCACGTCATCGGCAAACATCATGCGTTGCTCGATGTTTTCGTGTTTGTCCTTGGCGGCAGATACGGAAATCTTCTTCGGTGTCTTGAGCAAGCGCGAGGCCAGGTTGCCGACCACGCCGTCGAGCGTCGCGGAGAACAGCAGGGTCTGACGCGTTGCGGGAGTAGCTTTGGCGATGCGTTCGACATCGTCGACAAAACCCATATCCAGCATGCGATCCGCTTCATCGAGGATCAGCACTTCCAGACGCGAAAAGTCGATACGGCCGCGTTCCAGATGGTCGATCAGACGGCCCGGTGTGGCGACCAGAATATCCACATGACTGGACAGCAAACGGTTCTGCACCGGGTAAGGCATGCCGCCCAGGATGCTGATGATCTTGAAGCGCATGTTCTTGCCGTATTTGGTTGCGGCGTCGCAGACTTGCTGCGCCAGTTCGCGGGTCGGGGTCAATACCAGCACGCGCGGGCCTTTGCCGGGCATTGCCGATGGGGTAGCCAAGCGGTTCAGCGCTGGCAGAATGAACGCAGCGGTCTTGCCGCTACCTGTTTGCGATGAAGCCATCAGGTCGTGACCGGCCATGATTTCGGGAATAGCTTGCGCCTGGATAGGCGTAGGTTCGGTATAGCCGGTTTCGGCGATCGCCTTCAAAATAGCGGCGTTTAAATTTAAATTTTCAAATGACATCGTGCTTCCTTTTTTATAATCAAAGGGAATCCATCTCGTTGTGCAAGACACAAGGCAACACCCAGTTAAAAAATTAACTGAATGCCGAATCGAGTCCAGCATGACGAACTATCAATAGTTCCCTAAGGTGAGCGCAGGTGTTAATACAGCCCGTTGAACGGGGAGGAGGTAACCGGCGCATAAAACATCGTTGCTAACCGGAAACTCCGAAATCCCAAATGGATGGCTGAGTTTTTATAGACAGGCGCGATTTGCATACGCGCGAGAGAGTAGGTCAGAAAACGATGAACCAATGCCGCTTTAGCAGCGACAAGGCGCGCATTATACTGATGTAAAAAATAAAAGCCAGCGAATCTTTATAAGGCCATACTTTGTCCCGCTTGATTGATTTATGTGGGCAAGCAAATAAAAGCGGTTCGTGGGTTCGATTCTCGCATTAGGACAATTTGCGTGTTGATAGTTTAAGCGAGTATATTCAAGGTCGCTGATACCAAATTTTGCATAGCTGTTAAATTTGTAATCCAAACGCAATATCGAAAAATCATTAGTATGAATTTCAGACATGAACTCTCCATTGGTTTACAGGCGCTGATCGCGATGATCATCGCAGCCGTGCTGATGGCGGCGTGCGGTGGCGACAGTAGCACTATCACCAGCGGTGGTGGTGGTACCCTCAGTCAGAGCACGAGCCGGAAAGGAAACGGGGCGCTGATATTGCCCCCAACGACGACCGGAAATACTGTGCCCATCGTGATCGATGCCGGTCCGGTATCGGGGGCTCGTGAAATCAATATCGCCTATGTGTCGGTCACGGTCTGTACGCCGGGGACGACAACGGCTAACTGCCAAACAATAGATCATGTGCAGTTGGATACGGGTTCGTCCGGATTGCGGCTACTGAATTCCGCGCTATATTCCAACTTGAATTTGCCGGCGGTGCCAAACTCAGGCGGCGCAATTGGCGAATGCATGGCTTTTGTAATGGGTGCTACTTGGGGCTCTGTGCTTACTGCTGACATCTACCTTGGAGGCGAGGTCGCTACCTCCGTTCCCATTCAGGTAATAGGAGACCAGCCTGGGGGAGCCACTGCAATACCGGGCGATTGCTCCAATACAGGTACTATTCAAAACACACAGTCGTCGCTTGGCGCCAATGGCATACTGGGTGTCGGGCTTTTTGTGAATGACTGTGATGCCTGTCTGTCGCAGATCATTCCTGGTACCTATTACACTTGTACTGCGACTGGCTGCACAGGTTCTACAGTGACTGCCGCGCAGGTCGTTAAAAACCCTGTGGCCTCCTTTTCGAAGGACAACAACGGTGTTCTGATTAAGTTGCCTTTGGTTTTAGATGTTGGTGCGAGCTACCCCTATGCCAATGGCTCTCTGATTTTTGGCATCGGTACACAGATGAACAACGCGCTAAACAACACAACCGTCGTGTATAAAACCGATCCATACGGCAATTTCAGTACCACATACAAAGGAGGCGCGCCCTTGATCAGTTATATTGACAGCGGCTCGAATGCGCTGTTTTTTAACGACGGGAATATTCCCACGTGCTCATTTGTTACGTGGGCTTACTGCCCCGCGCCATCACCGATGCCTTTAAGCGCGATCAACACCGCATTCGGAAGTGTCAGCGGTGTATCAGTGACTTTCAGCATAGTCGATCTAGGCTCAAGCGTCGTTGCGGCAAATATCGGTGGCCCTTATGGTCAAAACGGCTGGTTTGATTGGGGCCTGCCTTTCTTTTTCGGTCGACCGGTATACACGGCCATCTCGGGTAAGAACACGCCAGGCGGCCCCGGACCGTACTTTGCTTACTGATATCATGTAAGCCCAGAGGATAATATGTTCTTCCATTCGCACATTTCGATGATGGTTAAGCAGCCAAACATGACAACTTCAAACGCCGCGCGACTCCTCGTCATGCTGGCTGCACTATGCCATGTTGCCGCTGCCCACGCGTCCCTCGGCGGCGATAGTGCCAGCATCGAAGTTGACCGGCTGCACATGAACGTAAAACATGCGGCTCATTTGACGCCGTCATCGACTGGCAGCTACACCGTGCATGAGACAACCTTGTCTACCGGCACACTTGTTCGGCAGTATGTATCTCGGACGGGCGTGGTATTTGCCGTTAGCTGGTCAGGTCCCTTCATGCCAAATCTTCGCCAATTGCTGGGGCCGCATTTCGACACCATGGTTGCTCGCCAAGCCAAGCAGAATCATGCTGGCCACCGGACTCTCAGGCAGCATGATTCAGACCTGGTGATCGAATCTGGCGGTCATCCGCGCAGCTTTGCCGGACGCGCGTATCTGCCTGGCGCGCTTCCAGCTGATGTCACTGAGAAAGATATTCAATAGAACCAGTATTAGCCCGGAATCACTCGCTGTGGTCTGGATGGAATGAATTGTAAATTCCATCAGTAACACTATAATGCGCGGTCTTCAACGGCGGTAACAGTTGGTCGCGCCATAGGCGAGTCGTTGGTTAAATTTGATTGTGCCTGACAGTATTTCGAGTGCGGCATCGCCGCACTTTTTATTTTTTTTGAGAAAAATATGCCCGTTATTACTTTACCTGATGGTTCGCAGCGCAGCTTTGCGCAACCAGTGACAGTCGCCGAAGTTGCACTCAGCATAGGCGCGGGTTTGGCGCGTGCTGCGCTGGCAGGCAAGGTGGATGGCCATCTGGTGGATACCTCGCATTTGATTTCACAGGATGCCGTGCTGGCGATCATCACTGACAAGGATGCGGATGGTCTGGAGATTATCCGTCACTCGACAGCACATCTTCTCGCCTACGCAGTGAAAGAGTTATTTCCCGATGCGCAAGTGACCATAGGCCCGGTGATCGAGAATGGTTTCTTTTACGACTTTTCCTACCAGCGTCCGTTCACGCCGGAAGATCTGGCGGCCATCGAGAAGCGCATGTCTGAACTCGCCAAGCAGGATATTCCGGTGACGCGCAAGGTGTTGCCTCGCGACGAGGCGGTGAAATATTTCAAGGGCATTAACGAGCATTACAAGGCAGAGATCATTGAATCCATTCCTGCGGATCAGGATGTATCGCTGTACACCGAGGGCAAATTCACCGATTTGTGTCGCGGCCCGCATGTGCCATCCACCGGCAAACTGAAAGCCTTCAAGCTGATGAAGTTGGCGGGCGCATATTGGCGCGGCGACTCGAAGAACGAAATGCTGCAGCGCATTTACGGCACGGCATGGGCGAAGAAGGAAGAGCTGGATGCTTATTTGCATCAGCTCGAAGAAGCCGAGAAACGCGACCACCGCAAGCTGGGCAAACATCTGGAATTGTTCCACATGCAGGACTCGTCGCCCGGTATGGTGTTCTGGCATCCCAAGGGCTGGACGCTGTGGCAGGAAGTCGAGCAATACATGCGCCGCAAGTTCATCGAGCACGATTATCAAGAGGTGCGCACGCCGACTATCATGGACAGGACCCTGTGGGAGAAATCCGGCCACTGGGAAAATTATCATGACAACATGTTCACCACCGCGTCGGAGAATCGCGATTACGCGGTGAAGCCGATGAATTGTCCCGGTCACGTGCAGATTTTCAATCACGGCCTGCACAGCTATCGCGACTTGCCGCTACGTCTGGCAGAGTTCGGCTCCTGCCATCGCAACGAGACTTCCGGTTCTTTGCATGGATTAATGCGCGTGCGCGGCTTTACCCAGGATGATGCGCATATATTCTGCACCGAAGAACAGGTGCAGACTGAGGTATCGAAGTTCATCGTGATGCTGAACGAGGTGTATCGCGATTTTGGTTTCAACGAAGTGCTGGTCAAGCTGTCCACGCGCCCGGTCAAGCGTGTCGGCTCGGATGAAACTTGGGACAAGGCCGAAGCGGGCTTGGCCTCGGCCCTGAAGCAAAACGGACTGGCCTATGATGTACAGCCTGGCGAGGGCGCATTCTACGGACCCAAGGTCGAATTCACGCTGAAGGACAGCCTCGGGCGCCTGTGGCAGTGCGGCACGATACAGCTGGATTTCAATCTGCCGGTGCGTCTGGGTGCCGAGTTCGTCGATGAGGACAACGCCCGCAAACCCCCGGTGATGCTGCATCGCGCGATACTCGGTTCGATGGAGCGCTTCATCGGGATTTTGATCGAGCACCATGCCGGCGCGTTCCCGTTGTGGCTGTCGCCGGTCCAGTTGGTATTGATGAATATCTCGCAGGCGCAAGAGGAATATACGACCCAGGTAGCTCAAAAATTGCGCGCTGCCGGGCTGCGCATTCAACTGGATTTGCGTAATGAGAAGATTACCTATAAAATACGCGAACATAGCTTACAGAAATTACCTTATCAGCTGATCATCGGCGATAAGGAAGTGGCTGGAAGTTTGGTGGCCGTGCGAACCCGCAGTGGTGAAGATCTCGGGCAGACGACGTTGGAAGCCTTGCTTCAGCGTTTGCAAACCGAGATCAAAAACGGGTAGCGCGGCTGAATTATTGTTTAAGTGGAGATATTGCAATAGCACAAGAAAAAGCGCAGCGCGTCAATGAAATGATTACCGCACCACAAGTGCGACTCATAGGCGTCGAAAAAGAGCCCCTCGGGATTGTAGCCATCGCAGAAGCGTTGCGTATGGCAGATGAAGCAGAGCTGGATTTGGTGGAGATTTCGCCGTTAGCGGATCCCCCGGTGTGCCGCATCATGGACATCGGAAAATTCAAATATGCCGAGAGCAAAAAGCTGCATGAAGCCAAGCTCAAGCAGAAGCAGGTCCAGATCAAGGAAATCAAGTTTCGTCCGAACACGGATGAGGGTGATTACAATATCAAGTTGCGCAACTTGATCAAGTTTTTGGATGATGGCGACAAAACCAAAGTCACACTGCGTTTTCGCGGTCGTGAAATGGCTCATCAGGAAATCGGCATGCGCTTGATCGAGCGCGTAAGAGCTGATCTGGTAGAGCACGGTGTAGTCGAGCAGTTTCCCAAGATGGAAGGCCGGCAGATGGTGATGGTGCTGTCGCCCAAACCGGGCAAGAAATAAGGCTGATGAAATAAGCCAAAAAATCAAGTGGTAGTTGTCTCGGCAGCAAGGGATGGTCGGGGTGATGCAGCAGATAGTCCCAATAAAAAGTGGTGTACGGGTTAAAAAGATTTTCCATTGGAAAACACCTCGCACCATAACTTAAGGAAAAATTATGCCTAAAATGAAAACCAAAAGCGGAGCGGCCAAGCGTTTCAAGGTTCGCGCCGGCGGTAGCATCAAGCGCTCACAAGCGTTCAAGCGTCATATCCTGACCAAGAAGACCACCAAAAACAAACGTCAACTGCGCGGCACGACTGAAGTCCACTCAACCAATTCAGCATCAGTGCGCGCCATGATGCCTTACGCATAAGGAGCCGACCATGCCTAGAGTTAAACGTGGAGTAGTAGCACGCGCCAGCCACAAGAAGATACTTGAGCTAGCCAAAGGTTATCGCGGTCGCCGTGGTAACGTTTACCGTATCGCCAAACAGGCGGTGATGAAAGCCGGGCAGTATGCTTATCGTGATCGCCGTCAGAAGAAGCGCCAGTTCCGCACATTGTGGATCGCGCGTATCAATGCGGCAGCGCGTGAGCAAGGCATGAGCTACAGCGTGTTCATGAACGGCCTGAAAAAAGCGTCGATTCAAGTCGATCGCAAGGTGTTGTCGGACATCGCGGTGTTCGACAAGCCGGCGTTTGCGCAATTCGTGGCGCAAGCTAAGGCCGGCCTCGGCGCTTAAGTTGAATCGTTGAAATAAAAAGGAGGCGATTCGCCTCCTTTTTTGTTTCCGTTGTCCCATTTTAATTCTGGTGTCCATTTTTGGTGTAAGGGATGGAAGAGCTCCAACAAATTCTCGATCAGGCTCTGCAACAGTTTTCGGCAATCAGCGATGAAGCCGAATTAGAGCAGGTCAAAGCCCGCTATCTGGGCAAAGACGGCAGCCTGACCGGTTTGCTTAAAGGTCTGGGCAAGTTGTCCGCAGAAGAACGCCCTGCAGCCGGTGCGCGCATCAACCAAGTCAAACAAAGCATAGAGTCGGCGTTACAACAACGCCGCGATGCGCTGCAACAAAACAAACTATCTAAAAAACTGGCGGCAGAATCACTGGACGTGACCTTGCCCGGACGCGGCATGGGCACAGGTGGATTGCATCCGGTCACGCGCACTTTGGAACGCATCGAGCAGTTGTTCCATTCGCTTGGATTTGCAACTGCAACGGGTCCGGAGATCGAGCGCGACTTTTATAACTTCACCGCGCTGAACATTCCGGAAAACCATCCGGCACGTGCGATGCACGATACCTTCTACATCGATCATCAGCATGTGCTGCGCACTCACACTTCCCCGGTGCAGGTGCGTTACATGGAAAACCATAAACCCCCGCTGAAGATCATTTCGTCTGGCCGCGTATACCGTGTCGATTCCGATGCCACGCATTCGCCGATGTTCCATCAGGTGGAAGGTCTGTGGGTCGATGAAGAGATCAGTTTCGCCAACCTCAAAGGCGTGGTGCAGGATTTTTTGCAGCGTTTTTTCGAGCGCGATGATCTGAAGGTGCGTTTCCGCCCATCGTTCTTTCCATTCACCGAACCATCGGCAGAAATGGATATGAGCTGGAACGGCGGGTGGCTGGAGATCGGCGGCTGCGGCATGGTGCATCCCAATGTGCTGAAGCACGTCAACATCGACAGTGAAAAGTATCTCGGGTTTGCTTTTGGTTTGGGTGTAGAACGCTTGGCGATGTTGCGCTATGGCGTGAATGATCTGCGCCAGTTCTATGAGAGCGATCTGCGCTTTCTGAAACAATTTAACTGAACACATAACCATGAAATTTTCTGAGAATTGGTTAAGAACCTGGGTCAATCCGGCGCTCTCCAGCGAAGAGCTGGCGCATATGCTGACTATGGCCGGGCTGGAAGTCGAGGGATTGGAAGTGGTCGCCCCTGCGTTTAATAATGTGGTGGTGGGCGAGGTGCTGGAAGTGGTCAGGCATCCCAATGCGGATCGATTGAATGTGTGCCAGGTGAATGTCGGCGAAGCAAGCCCGCTGACCATCGTGTGCGGCGCGGCGAATGTGGCAGTCGGCGTGAAAGTGCCGTGCGCGCGTATCGGTGCGGTGCTGCCCCCAAGTAATGATAATGAAAAAGCCTTTGTCATCAAGCAGGCAAGGGTGCGCAACGTCGAGTCATTCGGCATGCTGTGCTCGGACAAAGAGTTGGGTCTGGCAGAAGAGAGTCAAGGATTGTGGCTGCTGCCTGCCGATGCGCCGGTAGGCAAAACACTGCGCGAATATCTGGAGCTGGATGATAAACTTTTCACACTCAAGCTCACGCCGAACCGCAGCGATTGCTCAAGTTTGGGTGGTGTGGCGCGCGAGGTTGCGGCCCTGACCGGTTGTGCGCTCAAATCAATTGACATACAAGCGCAGCCAGTTACCTTGTCCGAACAACTGCCGGTCAAGGTGGTAGATGCACATGGCTGCCCTTTGTATTGCGGGCGTCTGGTGCGCGGCGTGAATGCCGCTGCAACAACTCCTGCATGGATGCTGCGCCGCCTTGAGCGTAGCGGCTTGCGCAGTATCAGCGCGGTGGTGGACATCACCAACTATGTGATGCTGGAAATGGGCCAACCTCTGCACGCCTTCGATGTTGCGAAACTTTCGGGCGGAATCACGGTACGCAAGGCGCGCAAAGGCGAGTTGCTGACCTTGCTCAACGAGCAGAAAGTGGTGCTGGACGAGGAAGTGCTGGTGATCGCCGATGATGCACGCGTGCTGGCATTGGCCGGCATCATGGGCGGGCAGGGCAGCGGGGTGGAAACGAACACACGCGATGTATTTTTTGAAAGCGCATTTTTTCATCCCGACGCGATCGTTGGCAAGGCGCGCCGTTTTGGCCTGGCAACAGACTCATCATTCCGTTTCGAGCGAGGCGTGGATTTCGCCGCAACGCGTTTGGCGCTGGAACGTGCCACGCAGCTGTTGCTGGAGATTTGCGGCGGCAAGACCGGAGCTATCAGCGAAGTGTGTGGTGATCTTCCGAGACGTACAGCGATTGCATTGCGCCGTTCACGTGTCGCGCGTGTGCTCGGCATCGCACTGGATAAGAAGCAGATCGTGGATTTGTTTACACGTCTGCAATTCGATTTTACTGCGAACGGCGATGACTACCGTGTGACTCCACCGAGCTTTCGTTTCGACCTGTCTATCGAGGCAGATCTGATCGAAGAGTTGGCGCGCCTGCATGGCTATGACAACATTCCCGCACTGGCTCCACAAGCTGCAATGACCATGCTGCCATACAGCGAGTCGCAACGTCCGTTGGCGCGCATACAACAGATTCTTGTTTCGCGCGATTATCAGGAGATCGTCAGCTATGCCTTTGTCGAAGAGCAGGTCGAGCGCGAATTGTGCGGCAACAAAAATCCTGTCGCGCTGCAAAACCCGATTGCCAGCAACCTGGCGGTGATGCGCAGCAGCCTGATAGGCGGGCTGATCGGCGCGTTGCGTTTCAATCAGAATCGCAAGCAGGCGCGAGTGCGCTTGTTCGAGGTTGGCGCATGTTTTGCCAAAGCCAACCATGAATATGTACAAAGCCAAAGGCTTTCCGGTTTGGCCTACGGTGAAACGCAAACCGAACAATGGGGTGTGGTCGCCAAGGCCGTTGATTTCTACGATGTTAAAGCGGATGTTGAAGCATTGTTTGCGCCGCAAGTTTTGCGCTTCGTTGTGGCCAGCCACCCGGCCTTGCACCCGGGGCGATCCGCGCAGATTTATTGCGGCGAGCAGATGGTCGGCTGGATTGGCGAATTGCATCCGCACTGGCAGCAACAATATGACATGACTCTATCCTGCGTGTGGTTCGAAGTGGAGCTCAGTGCATTGATTCAGGCCAAGGTTCCTCGCATGAGCGAGATCGCCAAGTTTTTGCCGGTGCGCCGCGATTTGGCGGTAGTTGTCGACGAAGCGGTTACCGTGCAGGCCTTGCTGGATGCCATGCAGCAGGCATCGGCACCGCATGTGGTCGAGATCGCGCTTTTTGACTTGTATCGGGGCAAAGGTGTGGAGCATGGCAAAAAAAGCCTTGCATTCCGTGTGTTATTACAAGATACTCACAAAACACTCACGGATTTGGAAATTGAGCCAAACATCATGCAATTGGTAGATGTTTTGCAAAAGCGTGGTGCGCAGTTACGTATGTAATTCCATTCCAATGGGATTGAAATAAGGGGAAAAAATGACAACAACATTAACCAAAGCCGAACTGGCTGATTTGCTGTTCGCAAAAGTAGGTCTCAACAAACGTGAAGCCAAAGATATGGTGGAAGCATTTTTTGAGGAAATTCGTTTGAAACTCGAGATGGGCGAGAGCGTCAAATTATCCGGTTTCGGAAATTTTCAATTGCGCGATAAACCGCAACGTCCCGGACGCAATCCCAAGACCGGTGAAGAAATCCCGATTACTGCGCGTCGTGTCGTGACATTCCATCCCAGCCAAAAACTGAAGACCATGGTGGAAAAGTCCTATCATGGAAAACCACAAGCCTAATTCGGAACTTCCGCCGATACCAGCGAAGCGCTATTTCACCATAGGTGAAGTCAGCGAATTATGCGGGGTCAAGGCGCACGTGTTGCGTTATTGGGAACAGGAATTCACTCAACTTAAACCGGTCAAGCGTAGCGGCAATCGCCGCTACTATCAACACCATGAAGTGATGCTGATCCGGCGTATCCGCGAGTTGTTGTACGGACAGGGTTTTACGATCAGCGGCGCGCGCAATCTCCTGGAAAATTCGAGTCAAAACTCAATTCAACCTGATAGTCGTTCTGCCTCGCCAACTGCAGCGCTAAATTTTGCTGCGCTGCGTCGCGAAATCAAGGAGATCATTTCCTTGCTCAGTGCATAAGGTTCGTTGTATCAATGTGAACCTTCATTTCTACTCGGCCTTTTGAATTTGCCCGACAAACAGGATTTTATCAAAAGTTCTGTTCAGTTCCTTGCTGTGGAATCCGCTCATCACTACGCCTTTGCTGTAGCTGACATGACTTTTTGTGCCAATGCCAAGTTTCGGGTCAAGCTTGGGGCCAGCCAGCCAGATCAGTTGTTGTTTGTCGTTGAATACTTCCAGATAAGTATAGGCTTCAGTCTGAAGAACTGTTTTTACGGTTCCCTGGTTGGGTAACTGCGTCTGAATTCCTTTGCGTGCGGCCAACTTTGCCTTGTATGCCAAGGCGTCCGATTCGGATCCCCAGTATCCGAAATCTGCGCTTGTATTGACGGTTGCGTACTCTACAGTTGATAAATAAGTATCGCGATTGGAGCCGCCGATCACGTAAATCCAGTCTTTGTATTCGACTACGCTAAACATGCCGCGTGGCACGGAGAGGGGAGTAGATGTTTCCCATGCGGATAATTGTCCGTCGGTATTCACCTTGCTTTTTTCTACGTTATCTAGAAATTCGAGTCCTGTGAGGCCGCCCAGCGCATAGAGATAATCTCCGTGTGAAACGGTGGACAAGCCATAACGCCCGATTTGCAGCGGTTGCGTCGCTTTCCAGTTGCGCGACTCAGGATCGCCCAATGGTGACCACTCGACATTGGTAATGCCGACACCTTTATCCTGATCGTGTCCGCCTATTACGTAAGCGGCAGAGCCCCATTTTTTTACGCCGTTCACATAACGAGGCATCAGCATGGATTTTGGTTCGAGCTGCCACTCACCGAGGCTGCCATCAGGCTGGAATTCGGCGCGTTCGACGGTATCCAGCAGAGTGCCGCCAAAGCCGCCGAAGGAATAGATGGTGGTATCCGTCGCAATGATCTTGCTGCAACGACGCGGTACGACCATTTGATTCTTTTCTGTTTCCCATGGGCCAAGAGTCCCGTCAGGCAAAATTCGCGCACGTTCGGCTGTACGCAGCAAATTATGTCCATTAGGTCCATTGCCGCCTCCGACTACATATACTGAACCGTTATGTATCACTGCCTCGATAAATCCGCGAGCTTCAATCAAGTTCGGTCCCTTTTTCCAGGGGCCCAAGGAACCGTCTTTATGAATCTTGGCATATTCAGTCGTGTTGAGAAAATCTTTGCCATCTACCCCGCCAATCAAGAAAAGAGTGTCATCTATTGCCACAACTGCAGCGCCTGCGCGTGCGATCGTGAGCGATGAAGTTTCTTTCCAGTCAGGTATCCAAAGTTTACTTTGCATCGTGCTACATGCGGACAAAACGCACAGTAGTGCGATGATTGCTAATCTATTCATAAATATTTCTTTCAATTTTATTTCAGTTCGAGTGCAAATGGCCAAGCCGTATGAGAATGACCAAGGTGAAAATAGTTCCAAGACAGCATGATACACGTCATGCGTATTCTGTTCAGTCTAGTTGTTGCGCGCAAGGTAGAGGTTGCGTACTGAACTAACTAGGACTAAAATAGTCCCACTTCAGTCAAGGTGGGTTCAGTGAGGTGGGTTGATGCTACGTTTAAGCAAGTTCGCAGATTATGGTACTCAAGTCATGGCCTATATGGCCAAAGACGGTGCCGTGCACAGCGCAAGCGAGGTGGCGGCAGGCTTGGGTATGGCAGCTTCCACAATCAGCAAAATACTCAAGATGCTGGCACGTGAGAATCTGGTCGAGTCGGTAATGGGTGCAAAAGGCGGTTACATGCTTGGGCGCCACCCAAAAAATATTTCAATTGCTGAGATCATTTATGCAATGGACGGGCCGATTTCGATTACAGAATGCAGCGGAACATCTGCGTGTACGCGTGAGTCGCTCTGCTCGACCAGGGGTAGCTGGCAGGGAATAAACCGCATCATTCAGGAAGCCTTGGAGAAGGAGAGTCTCGCTGAAATGATCAAACCCAGGCATCACGACACCAGGAATCATATTGCCGAGCATCACATTGTAGATATTAGTGCGATTCGTTCACGCGGCAAGTCTGCATGAATTCTATTGGGGCCAGTTATTATATTTTTGGAGTTTGGAGATGGACATGGCAATTACATTGACTGAATCGGCTGCAAAACACATCAACAGCCAAATAGCAAAGAGTGGCAAAGGTATCGGGCTGCGCATAGGCGTAAAGAAATCGGGCTGTAGTGGCTTCGCCTATACCATGGATATCACGCAGGAGGTTCGGGAGAACGACTCGGTATTTGAGAACCATGGGGCAAAGTTAGTTGTGGATGCGGAGAGTTTGCCTTTTCTCGAGGGGACGGAACTTGCCTTTGTGAAGGAAGGTTTGGGACATGTATTCAAATTCAACAACCCAAATGTCAAAGATCAATGCGGGTGCGGTGAAAGTTTTGCGGTTTAAGGGATTTATATGAGCGCAGCATTACAAAATCTGGTCAATCAGCCCTACAAACATGGCTTTGTGACCGACATCGAGACCGAGTCGGTTGCCAAGGGTTTGAGCGAGGATGTGATACGCCTGATCTCGAAAAAGAAGAACGAGCCGGAATGGTTGCTAGAATTTCGCTTGTCCGCATATCGGCACTGGCTGACGATGGAAGAGCCTGCCTGGGCGAACGTGAGTTATCCCAAGATCGACTTTCAGGACATCATCTATTTCTCGCAGCCCAAGCCGAAAAAACAACTGGCTAGCATGGACGAAGTCGATCCCGAGTTGCGGCGTACCTTCGAGAAGCTCGGCGTGCCTTTGCATGAACAGAAATTGATGACCGGCGTCGCGGTCGATGTGATCTTCGACAGCGTGTCGGTGACTACGACCTACAAGGCCAAGCTGGCCGAGATCGGCATCATCTTCTGCTCTTTTTCCGAGGCTGTGCACGAGCATCCAGAACTGGTGAAGCAGTATCTGGGCAGCGTAGTGCCGAGCAGCGATAATTTTTATGCGGCGCTCAACTCGGCGGTATTCACCGATGGCTCGTTTTGCTTCATTCCCAAAGGGGTCAAGTGCCCGATGGATCTGTCCACGTATTTCAGGATCAACACTGAAGGTTCCGGGCAGTTCGAGCGCACGCTGATTGTTGCCGAGGAGAGCGCTTCGGTGTGTTATCTGGAAGGCTGCACCGCACCGCAGTTCGATACCAATCAGCTGCATGCCGCAGTGGTTGAGCTGATCGCGCTGGACAATGCCGACATCAAATATTCTACCGTGCAGAACTGGTATGCCGGTGACGAAAATGGCAAGGGCGGCATTTTCAATTTCGTCACCAAGCGCGGTTTGTGCAAGGGCGTCAATTCGAAGATTTCCTGGACGCAGGTCGAGACCGGCTCCGCGATCACCTGGAAATATCCGAGTTGCGTGTTGCTGGGCGACAACTCGACCGGCGAATTCTATTCGGTGGCGCTGACTAATCATCTGCAACAGGCGGACACTGGCACGAAAATGATCCATGTCGGCAAGAACACCCGCAGCAAGATCATTGCGAAAGGTATCTCCGCCGGACGTTCAAACAACAGCTATCGCGGTCTGGTCAAGATCGGCAGCCGTGCGACCGGTGCCAGGAATTATTCGCAGTGCGATTCGATGCTGTTAGGCGACCGTTGCGTGGCGAACACTTTTCCGACGATAGACGTGCAAAACACCACGGCAACGATAGAACACGAGGCTTCGACGTCCAAGATCGGCGAAGATCAGATGTTCTTTTTTGCGCAACGCGGCATCGATTCGGAAGAGGCGATCTCGATGATCATCAACGGCTTTTGCAAGGATGTGTTCGTGCATTTGCCGATGGAATTTGCGGTCGAGGCAACCAAGTTGCTCGGCCTGAAACTTGAAGGGAGTGTAGGTTGATTAACAAAGGAAGCAAAGTGTTGCTGGAAGTCAAAAATCTCAAGGCAGAGGTCGCTGGCGTACAGATATTGAAGGGTGTCGATCTCACCGTGCGCGCGGGAGAAGTGCATGCCATCATGGGTATCAACGGCTCAGGCAAGAGTACGTTCTCCAAGGTGTTGGCTGGACATCCCGACTACACCGTGACCGGCGGCACGGCCTTGTTCGAGGGCAAAAACCTGTTCGATCTTGAGCCGGAAGAACGCGCCAGAGCGGGATTGTTTATGGCTTTTCAATATCCGGTCGAGATTCCCGGCGTGTCGAACAGCGCATTGTTGCGTCTGGCCTACAACACGCTTCAGAACGAGCGTGGTCTCGAAGAACTCGATCCGCTTGAGTTTGATGACTTGGTGCAGGAGAAGATCAAGGTCGTTGAAATGGATCCGAGCTTCCTCAGCCGTAGTGTGAATGAAGGTTTTTCCGGCGGAGAAAAGAAGCGCAACGAAATTCTGCAAATGGCGGTGCTCGAACCCAAGCTTGCGATTCTGGACGAGACTGATTCCGGTCTCGACATTGATGCGTTGAGAATAGTCGCGAACGGGGTGAACAGCCTGCTCACTGCCGACAATGCGGTGGTGATGGTGACGCATTACCAGCGTCTGTTGAATTACATCGTGCCGGATTATGTGCATGTGATGGATGGCGGACGCATCGTCAGGACCGGCGGCAAGGAACTCGCGCTGGAGCTGGAGGCGCGCGGCTACGATTGGTTGAGGGCGGCGGCGTAATGCCTCGAACAAGATGAACCAGGCTAAACAACAATGCTTCGAGCAACTGTTGCTCGGCAAAACCGTTAACTCAAAAGGTTGGTTGAATGACGTCCGCGTGGCTGCGCTGGCGCGTGCCCAGGCTTTAAGTTTCCCTTCGGAACGACACGACGATTGGCGCTTTACCGATTTGTCGCCGCTGTTCCAGCACAGCTTCCAACCAGTCGGTTCTTTTGCCCGATTGTCGTTGGGCGATATTGAACAGTTTTTAGTTGCAGGTGCGATCCGTCTGGTTTTTCTCGATGGATGCTTTGCTTCTGAACTCTCCGATTTGACGCGAGCAGAGCGAGGCGTAACAGTTGCCCCACTGGCTGATCGTCTTGGAGATAAATGGGTAGAAACCAATTTCGGGCGGCAAGCACCATACCAGCAAGATGCCTTTGTTGCCCTGAACACCAACTTTTTTGAGGACGGTGCGTTTGTTCACGTGTCCAGCGAAGTCGCGGTACCTATCCATATTCTGCACATAGCGACCAAGCGCGACACACCTTCCGCGGTCTATCCGAGATGTCTGATGGTGATGGAGCCTAACAGCCGTGCGGCCGTGATCGAAGATTATGCCGGTCATTCTAATGATATGGGTGACGGAGTTTATTTCTCCAATGCTGTAACCGAAGTGGTGCTGAAGGATCACGCCCAGTTGCAGCATGTGCGAGTGCAGCGCGAAGAAAAAAATTCCTTCCATATTGGACACTGTTCGGTCTCGGCAGCGAAAGGAAGTGTTTATACCTCCACTTCGCTCGCATTCGGTGCGCGCGTGTCGCGCCATTCCCTGCATATCACACAACAGGGTAAGGGCGCTGAAATGCATCTCAACGGGTTAGCCCTGGTAGCCGGACGCCAGATCGCCGACACGCACACTCAGATCGATCACGCTGCCCCGCGAGGCAAGAGCGTCCAATTGCACAAATGCATCGCCGATGGATCGGCGCATGCGATATTCAGCGGCAAGATCATCGTGCACACCGGCGCAACTGGAACCGACTCTACGCAAAGCAGCCGCAACTTGCTGCTCTCCGGCAAGGCGCGCATCGATACACAGCCGCAGCTTGAAATCTTCAACGACGACGTGAGCTGCAAGCACGGTGCGACAGTCGGACAGATTGACGCCGATGCGCTTTTTTTCCTCAAGAGCCGCGGGTTGACCGAGGAGCGCGCGCGTAACTTGCTCACTCACGCCTTTGCTGCAGAGATCATAGACAAGATACCTGCACCTGCTCTGGTTGCATCATTGAATCGGACGATACTCGATGAACGAATGAGTGGAGTCCGTTCATGAAGGTCGAACGTATGAATATTGAGCGTATCAATATCGATCAAATCAGATCCGATTTTCCGATACTTGGCCTGCAGGTTTCCGGCAAACCATTGGTCTATCTGGATAACGCGGCCAGCAGCCAGATGCCGCAGGTTGTCATCGGCCGCATCGTGCGTTATCAGACAGCAGAACATTCCAACATCCACCGCGCAGTGCATTATCTGAGCGAACTGGCGACCAAGGAATTCGAGGCGGCTCGTGTCAAGGTGCAGCATTTCCTCAAGGCGAAAGAGTCGCGTGAGATTATCTTTACGCGCGGCACGACCGAGTCCATCAATCTGGTGATGCACGGCTATGGCCGCGCCTTCATCGGCAAAGGCGATGAGATCATCGTGTCCGCTCTTGAGCACCATGCGAACATCGTTCCCTGGCAGATGCTCGTTGAGGAAAAAGGTGCATTGCTGCGCGTGATCCCGATGAACGATGCCGGTGAATTGCTGATAGACGAATTCGAAGCGCTGTTCAATGCAAAAACAAAATTCCTTGCGCTGTCGCATGTATCGAATGCGCTGGGCACGATCAATCCGGTCAAGAAGATGGTCGCTTTTGCGCACAAGCACGGCGTGCCGGTTCTGCTCGACGGAGCACAGGCCGCGCCGCATCAGGCGCTGGACATGCAGGATCTGGATTGCGATTTCTATGCCTTCTCCGGGCACAAGATGTGCGGGCCGACCGGTATCGGCGTACTGTACGGCAAGGCGCATCTGCTGGAAAAGATGCAACCCTTTATGGGCGGCGGAGACATGATCCTCTCGGTAACTTTCGAGAAGACGAAATACAACGTCATCCCTTCCAAATTTGAGGCAGGTACACCGCCCATCATGGCGGCAATAGCTCTGGGTGAGGCGATAGATTACTTGAACGGGATCGGCCTGGCCAACATCGAGGCCTACGAAGGTGAATTGCTGGCTTACGCAACAGAGCAAGTATCGGCAATGCCAGGGGTCAGGATCATCGGCACTGCGAATAAAAAAGCCGCAGTGATGTCATTCGAAATCAAGGGAGTGCATCCGCACGACGTGGGCACGATCCTGAATATTGACGGCATCGCGATCCGCACCGGACACCATTGCGCCCAACCGGTGATGCAGCGCTTCCATGTGCCTGCTACCGCGCGCGCCTCGTTCGCTTTTTACAACACCAAACAAGAAATCGACAAGCTCATAGTCGGCATTCGAAAAGTGCAGGAGATGTTCTCGTGAGCGACATGAAACAACTCTACCAGGAAGTAATTCTGGATCATAACCGCAAGCCGAGAAATTTCGGTGCGATCCTCGATGCGAATCGGCATGCGGAAGGACACAACCCGCTGTGCGGAGATCACATCAAGCTGTGGATGAATGTGCTGGATGACAAGATCGAGAGCATCGCCTTCGAAGGCGAGGGTTGCGCGATATGCAAGGCATCCGCTTCGATGATGACCGGTGCGATCAAGGGTAAAGCTGTACAGGAAGCGGAAACATTGGTCGAAGAATTTCGCAGCATGGCGACCGGCACACTCGATCCCGACGGCCAGGCTAATCATTTAGGCAAGCTCAAAGTGTTTGCCGGAGTCAAAGACCTGCCGTCACGGGTCAAGTGTGCAATTCTCCCTTGGCATACGCTGCATGCCGCATTGCATTCGGAAAATTCAGTCTCGACTGAAGGTGCAGCCGATCCCGTTCCAGGCGCAGAAATTGGCGGACAATAATAATGCCAAAAATTGCTGACATCCCATGCCTAAAATAGCTGACATCGAGGACACTCCGAATCCGAACGCGGTCAAGTTCGTGCTCAAGGACAGATTGACCTGGGGCACTGCACGTTCATTTGATAGCGCTGAGGCAGCCGCCTCTGATCCGCTCGCATCCCAATTATTTGCCATCCCTCATGTCGTCAACGTGTATTACATGGACAAGTGGATCACCGTTACCCAGGACGGCGATGCAGACTGGCCGAAACTGGTGCGAGAGATCGCGATGCCGATCAGGGAAGCGGATGCCGCAGAGAAACCGGAACATGAAGCTGTTTCAAGCTTTGATGACGATGATCTGAGGCTGGCCGCGATCCGTAAATTGCTGGACGAGCAGGTCAGACCCGCGCTGGTTTCGGACGGCGGCGATCTGCAAATCGTTGGACTGGACGGGAATGTACTTTCGATACGTTATTTCGGCGCATGCGGAAGCTGCCCGAGCTCTCTAGCCGGAACGCTCTCAGCGATCGGCAATCTCGCGCGCACCATCGAGCCCGACATCGAGGTGGAAGTGGTATGAGCGAGTGGGTGGAAGTAGCAAAAGTGGAAGCGATTTCCATAGGCCATCCCGTGCATATCGAAATTGACGGCACCGCCATTGCAGTCTTCAAACTGGAGCAAGATTTCTACGCGATCGAGGATGTCTGCACCCATGATGGCGGAACGCTGACCGGAGGTTGCGTAGAAAATGACCAGATCATCTGTCCGCGTCATGGCGCGCGATTTTCCATTCGAACCGGTGAGGCTTTGACTGCACCAGCCTACGAGCCGACTGCGACATTTCCGGTCAGAATTAAAAATGGTATGGTACAGGTCAAGGACGATCGCTGGGATTGAGCTTTACATAATTCGTGACATCCATACCGTTCGGGCTGAGGTATCGAAGAAGCCCAATCACCGAAGAGTCTACACCCTTCGATACCTCAGGGTGAACGGTGTAATGATCAATAGTTTTACAGAGCCAGGATGTTTATCGGCTAGCTAGGCTTTTTCATTTTTAAACAAGTTGCGAATGCGTGCCGCATTGCCGATCACCACCAATGAGCTGATAGGCATCGTGATCGCCGCCACCAGCGGATCCACCTTGGCCATCATCGCCAGCGGCACCATGAAAGCGTTATACACAAAAGACAGCCCGATGTTTTGCTTGATGGTGAGCAAGGTGCGTCGCGACAGCAGTGTTGCCAGGCGCACCTTGTCCAGCTCGTTGTGCATCAGCACGATATCGGCGCTGTCCACCGACACATCGGTTCCCGAGCCGAGCGCGATACCCACGTCGGCACGTATCAAGGCCGGTGCATCATTGACACCGTCACCCACCATCGCGACCACCGCGCCGCGCTGTTGCAGGCGTTGAATCACCTGATTCTTGTCTTGCGGCAACACTTCGGCGATCACGTCCATACCGCCTAACTGCTGCGCGATGACTTTGGCCACTACCTTGCGATCCCCGCTTAGCAGGGTCATGCTGATGCCCGCAGCACGCAACTCATTCACCAATTGCTGCGCATCGTCGCGCAATTTGTCCGCCAGCGCGAACACGGCCACATGCGCAGCACCCAACGCGCAGTGCACACAACTCATCGCCTGCGCTTCCAGTTCGTGCGCCTGCGCCTGTAACTTTGCATCTAGTGTGATTCCGTTTTGGGTCAGCCACTCGGCACTGCCGAGCAACACAGCTTTCCCATCCACCTCGGCCTGCACGCCCAGACCGGCGGTGGCATGAAAACTCTGCACCGCGACATCGAGAAAATTCAACTGCTGCGCATCCGCCTCCGCGATGATGGCCTTGGCTACGCTGTGTTCGCTGTAACGTTCCACCGCTGCCGCGCTGCGCAAGATGTCCTTTGCGGAAAGGCCATTCTCTGCAATATTGGGCGCAGTATGCATCTGAGCCACGCTCATCTTGCCTTCGGTCAGCGTGCCTGTTTTATCGAACACGAAGTGGGTCACCTTGGACAGGGTCTCCAGCACCAAACCATTCTTGACCAATATGCCGTGCCTGGCGCCCAGGCCGGAGGCCACGGCAATCGACATCGGTGTCGCCATCCCGAGCGCACAAGGGCAGGTGATGATCATCACCGAAGTTGCTGCCATCAGCGCGAGCGCAAAACTTTTAGTGTGCCAGATGAAGAATGTGATCGTCGCGCAGATCAGCGTCACCAGCACAAACCACGGCACGATGGTATCGGCCATGCGTTGTATCGGCGCCTTGGAAGCTTGCGCCTCTTCGACCAACCGGATGATCTTCGCCAGCGTGGTGTTCTGCAATGTCGAGCTCACCTCAACCAGCAACGCGCCACTGGTGTTCACCGTTCCGGCAGAGACCTTTGCGCCGACCGACTTGCTCACCGGCGCGGACTCGCCGCTCAACATCGATTCATCGACGGCACTGTGCCCTTCGAGCACGATGCCGTCCACCGGCACTTTATAACCGGGCTTGATCAACACATGGTCGCCGAGCCTCACCCCGCGCGTCGGCATAATTTTCTCGATGCCATCCTTGATCAAGGTTGCCGCGCGCGGCTGCAATTCCATCAGGCGCTTGGTGGCGGACAGCGCCTGATGGCGGAACATGCCTTCCAGATAGCGCCCGATCAGGATCACAAATATCAGGTTGGTGACCGTGTCGAAATACACTTCGCCGATCTTGTTCGCCGTCACCGTGATATAGGTGGAATAGGCATAGGTCACGCTCAGGCCAATGGCGATCGGCAAGTCCATCGTCAAGCGCCAAACGCGCAAGCCGCCGATCGCGCCGCGATAGAACGGATAGCCCGCGTACAACAAGGTCGGGGTGGCCAATGCGAAACCCATCCAGTGGAAGAACTCGCGGAACTCGTCTCTACTCGCACCGCTGTACAGCGCAATGGAGATCCAGATCAAGTTCATCATCGCAAAACCGGCGAAGAACAGGCGGAACAGCATGCTGCGATTGGCTTTTTTGATCACCCCCTCGGCATTTTCCGGATCGTAAGGCACGGCTGAATAGCCGATCCTGGACAAGGCGCGAATCAAATTGGAAAGCTTGTTGCGCTTGCTGTCCCAGCGCAGGTGCACGCGCTTGGCGGTCAGATTGACATTGACCGATTCAACACCGGGTTCGCGCTGCAAGCCGCGCTCGATCAACCACACGCAGGCGGGACAATGGATGCCTTCGACGAGCAGGTGGATGTCGCGCAGGTCGCCGGAGGAGGTGATGAATTCCTGCTGCACCTCATCGAGGTCATAGATCTCGATATCTCTGGGCGGCTCGGGGGGGCAAGCAGCACGCCTTCCGGTGTGCGCTGGTAATAGCCTTGCAACCCGGCCTCGAAAATGGCGGAGCATACCGACTGGCAGCCAAAGCAGCAGAAGTCCCGTTCCACATCGTCCAGCCGGGTGTTATAGCGTGCTCCGGCTGGGATAGGCAGGCCGCAGTGAAAGCAGCCGCTCGTGTTGTGTACGCTATGCTGATTCATCGATGCCGAGGATTGGTTATTTTATTGTGCTGTCGTAACTGAAAACTTATCGCTCTCTGTTTCGAAAACATCTTTGCCACGCTTGACACGAATCCGTAATTCCCATATTCCTTTGAGCGGGAAGCTGATATAGCCTTGATATTTTCCTGTTGACACCTCCCTGAAAGGTATCGCAAAGTCCTTCTCAGCATCGGAAGGGCGATAACCCACCACCTCCATTTCGCCGCTGACCGGCGCGCCTTGACGATCCATCACTTCTATTTCGTAAGCGGCAGGCGTGGAGAGCACAATCGTTTTTGGCTGCTTGATCGTGGTTTTCCAAGCCAGGGAATTATGCGCCTGTATATCATCTATCGTTTCCGTATCGGACTTGCGATCCCTGGTGCTGTATTCGTGATCCACTAGCGTTGAGCCGTGATGCAGGGCGTACCAGATCAATACCGAATTGACCAGTAATGCAGAGACGACCACGCCCATCAGGGCGATGAACCAGGGATTGCGCCAACCCTTCTTGTGTTCTTGGGAAAACATTCATTGCTCCTTGTTGAACCTTTATCAGGGTTTAGGGCCGTTGAATTTGGAGTCGTATTCCGCCGCGACTGTTGGATATTCGGTGCTTTGTATGCGGAACTCAATCGGTGTCACTTCCCGTTTAATGTTTGCCCCGGGTGCTTTGACGAAGATTGTAAATGAAGTGCCGCGGCCATGATGGGTCAGTAGCGGCTGCTCGGCGCCAATGATAACTTGTCCCTTCACACCGCCCTCAGCGGTCACATGCACATAAAGATCCTTGTCGGTCTTGTTGACCACCTTGAATTCGTATTTGTTCTGGATCGAGCCATCGCTCATGCTGACAAATAATGGCTGGCGTTCCGGGATCACCCTGAGGGTCATTGAACCCAGATGGGTCAACCCGTAAACGATGCCGCCCAGCGCGATGAAAATGATGCCGATGTATACCCAGGTACGCGGGTGCTGGTAAAGTTTTTTAACCGGCTTGCCTTCGATCTCATCCAGCGAGGCGTAGCGGATCAATCCGCGCGGGCGACCAACCTTGTCCATGATGGAATCGCAGGCATCCAGACACAGGCCGCAAGTAATGCAGCCCAGTTGCATGCCTTCACGGATATCCACTCCGGTGGGACATACCTGCACGCACTGAAAACAGTCTATGCAGTCGCCTTTGGTATACGTGCCGCCTGCCGCACCACGGTGTAGTTTGCCGCGTGGCTCGCCGCGTTTGGTATCATAGGTTGGCATGATGGTCTGGCTGTCTGTCATCACGCCCTGGATGCGCGCGTAAGGACAAAGCCACATACAGGTTTGCTCGCGCAACAATCCGGCCAGAATATATGTGCCTGCAATGAACATGGATAGTGTCACCCATCCCACCATTGGTAACTGAAAGGCTAACAAGTCACGCCAATAATCGTAGGCATCGACGAACCAGATTGAAAAACTGATTCCGGTCAAAGCGGCTATCAACAGCCAAAACGAATGCTTGACTGCTTTCAGGCGAATCTTTGCAACTCCCCAGGGTGCATTATCCAATTTGCGTCGCTGCGTGGGATAGCCTTCAACTTTTTCTTCTATCCAGGTAAAGACATCTGTCCACACCGTCTGAAAGCAGAAGTAGCCGCAGAACACTCGCGAAGCGACGGAAGTCACGGCAAACAAGGCCATCGCCAGTAACAACAGCAATAGCGACAGCATCCAGATGTCCTGGGGTAATACAGTCAGATTGAAAAAATGAAATTGGCGGTTGCCGATGTCAAACAATACGGCTTGCTTGCCGTTCCAACGAAAATAGGGAAGAAGGAAAAAAATCAACCAGAGCGATCCGGTTTTGTATTTGATCGTGCGGAAAAATCCGGGCATGCGCTTGGCATGAATGATCTTGTCACCCAGATTGACACTCCAGGTTTCAAATTCCTGATAGATTTCTGTGACGTCGCCCAGACCATTTTGTTCGTTCTCTTTTTCCATTTTTTACACCTGACATCCAGATTACATAATCAAGCTAAGTTATTTGCCCCATGAAAATTTCTTATTCAGAGCTTGCTAATATAGTAGTGTGAAAAAAAAGAGGAGATAGCAACCTCCCCCTTTCATGCCGCGATACAGATTTGTAGACTGTCTTATTTATTTTTGGTTGCATTCCTGTATATCATATACAACAGCCAAACCAGTGCCGTCGCACTCCCTGCAACACCGATAATCACACCCCAAAACACCATGTCGTGCTTCATCTGCGTTCTCCTCTGCTAAGTTGCCGCACAGGGCATGATGCCCGTGCTGGGATACAGATTACTTTTTCTTTACGGCTGGAGCAGCGGCTGCAACCGCTACCGGGGCAGGTACTGCGGGTGCATCCGCCTGACCGCCGCCAAACTTGTACACGTATACCGCCAACTTCTTCATGTCGGTATCGCTTAATTTACCCGCTTCAGCGAAGTTGGGCATCACCGCAACACGAGCTTTGGGATCACCGGAATTCACGCCGTAAGTAATGGTGTATTTTCAGTAGTGTCCGGTTAAAAATCGAACAAATTTAGTTGGTTGGCGAAATCTGTCTGTTCTGGGAATTGCCCATTGCCCGCGAAAGCCTGATCCAGCGGGGTTTTCTCAAAGACAGACACCGAAAGAATCTGTAGCAGCGAA
>JANXXH010000140.1 GCA_025350705.1 Gallionella sp. | reverse complement strand
GGCGCTCGGGCTCAAGTGCGGGGAAATGCGGAAAATTTGAGAGATTGCCGCAAATAAGGGGGAAGCGTAACTGTTCGATGCCGAAATTCGGGCATCAAATGTCATTCCGCTTCGTTTCAAAAATAGTTTTGCAAGAGGCTCCATTGTTAAGCAATTATTACAACAACTAATGATGCGAACATGGAAATGACTGTAATATTCCTGTAACACAGCCGCCATAACATGCATTCCGCAACAACACGTTATTGTTTAATCAGGCAACAGAAATAGCCGCAGGCAACACATTCAACTCATTGGAGACTTTATGAATAGCAAACTGAAACAACTGATCATCGGCCTTACCGCTGCCACAGCAGTCGCTTATGCTGGTGCAAGCCAGGCAACCGACATCACCGGCGCGGGCGCCACTTTCCCTTACCCGGTTTATGCCAAGTGGGCTGATGCCTACAAGACGCAAACCGGCATCGGCCTGAATTACCAGTCCATCGGCTCGGGCGGCGGCATCAAGCAGATCGCCGCGAAGACCGTGGATTTCGGCGCTTCCGACAAGCCGCTGACACCGGAGGAACTCGACAAGGAAGGCCTGATGCAATTCCCTACCGTGATTGGCGGCGTGGTTCCGGTCATCAATGTCGGCAGTATCGAAGCAGGCAAGCTGAAACTGGACGGCACAACTCTGGCCGACATCTATCTGGGCAAGATCACCAAGTGGAATGATCCGGCAATCGCCGCTTTGAACAAAGACCTCAAGCTGCCCGATGACCTCATCACCGTGGTACATCGTTCGGATGGTTCCGGTACCAGCTTTGTTTTCACCAACTATCTGTCCAAAGTGAGCGCTGAGTGGAAATCCACGGTAGGCGAAGGCACGGCGCCCAACTGGAAGGCCGGCGTGGGCGGCAAGGGCAACGAAGGTGTAGCCGCCAATGTGCAACATATCAAGGGCACCATCGGTTATGTGGAATACGCTTACGCGCTGCAAAACAAGATGAACCACGTGCAAATGAAGAACCGCGACGGCCAATTCGTTCAACCGGACATGGCCTCTTTCAAGGCGGCCGCTGCTGGCGCGCAATGGGACAAGGCTCCGGGATTCTACGAGATACTGACCGACGAAGCCGGCAAGGCCAGTTGGCCGATCAGCGGCGCGACCTTCATCCTGATGCACAAGGTGCAGGAAAAACCGGAAACCGGCAAGGAAGTACTGAGGTTTTTCGACTGGGCTTATGAAAAAGGCGACAAGCTGGCTACCGACCTGGACTACGTTACCTTGCCGGATAATGTTGTCAAGCTGATCCATGCCGCATGGAAAGCACAGATCAAGGACGCAGCAGGCAAGGCAGTCTGGAAATAAAAGCTGGCGGTGTGTGGCTGACACAGCACATCCTTAAGCTATAATCGCGGGGGCTTGATGCCCCCGTTATTTTTTAACCGGGCCAAAAAATCAATAACCAAAAGGCACACGACTAATGCCGATGTTTTCACACGAAGCACGCCTTAAACGACAAGCGGTGTTCGACTTGCTGTTCCGCAGTCTGACGCGTGTCTCCGCATTTGCCGTGTTGGTGTTATTGGCCGCAATCATCGTTTCACTCATGGTGGGCAGCATGCCTGCCATTCATGCATTTGGCTTCGGTTTTCTGGTCAGTTCCGACTGGGATCCGGTCAACGATAAATTCGGCGCGCTGATCCCGATCATCGGCACGCTCATCACCTCGGGCATCGCACTGCTGATCGCGATTCCGGTGAGTTTCGGTATCGCCCTTTTCCTGACTGAACTCTCGCCCCGTATCTTGCGCCGCCCGCTCGGTATCGCGATCGAATTGCTGGCGGGTATCCCCAGCATCATCTACGGCATGTGGGGTCTGTTCATATTCGCTCCGCTGTTCGCCGATTATGTCGAACCGTGGATCAACAAGCATATCGGTACCCTGTCTTACATCGGCCCGTTCTTCTCCGGTCCGCCGATGGGCATCGGCATGCTGACCGCCGGGATCATTCTCGCGATCATGGTCATCCCGTTCATCGCCTCGGTGATGCGCGATGTGTTCGATGTGGTGCCCACGCTGCTCAAGGAATCCGCTTACGGGCTCGGCGCCACCACTTGGGAAGTGATGTGGCAAGTGGTATTGCCTTACACCAAGATAGGGGTGGCTGGCGGCATCATGCTCGGGTTGGGTCGCGCGCTGGGCGAAACCATGGCCATCACCTTCGTGATCGGCAATGCCCATGAACTGAGCAAATCTTTATTGATGCCGGGCAACAGCATTTCCTCAGCGCTGGCCAACGAATTCACCGAGGCGGTCGGCGACTTGTACACTGCCTCGCTGATCGAACTCGGCCTGATTTTGTTCTTCATCACCTTCGTCGTCCTGTCCATCGCGCGCTACATGCTATACAAGCTGGGGCAACGCGAAGGCCAAGCATCATAATAAACATCATGCTGAATCTCTACACGCGCCGCCGCATCCTTAACGCAGTCGGACTCTCAGTCTCGGTGCTGGCGATGCTGTTCGGCCTGTTCTGGCTGTGCTGGATACTGATCACCCTGCTGGATCACGGGCTGCCCGCTCTCACCCTCATAGTGTTCGAGCAGATGACCCCACCACCGGGCAGCGCAGGAGGCCTGCTCAACGCGATCGCGGGCAGCGCGATGATGACGCTGGTCGGCACGCTGATCGGCACACCGATCGGGATATTGGCGGGAACCTATCTGGCTGAATTCGGCCAGCGCGGCTGGATGGCGCCGGTCACCCGCTTCATCAACGACGTGCTGCTGTCCGCTCCTTCCATCGTGATCGGCCTGTTCGTTTATGAAGTTTACGTGGTCAGGGTCAAGCATTTTTCCGGCTGGGCAGGCGCGCTGGCGCTATCAATTCTGGTGATCCCGATCGTGATCCGCACCACCGAAAACATGCTGCGCCTGGTTCCCAGTACGCTGCGCGAAGCCGCTGCCGCGCTCGGCGCACCGCAATGGAAAGTGATCAATTTCGTCACTTTACGTGCTGCCCGAGCGGGGATCATCACCGGGGTGTTGCTGGCCGTGGCACGCATCAGCGGTGAAACCGCGCCGCTGCTGTTTACCTCGCTCAACAACCAGTTCTGGAGCAGCAATATGGATCAGCCTATGGCCAATTTGCCGGTGGTGATCTTCCAGTTCGCGATGAGCCCCTACGCAGACTGGCAGAATCTTGCCTGGGCTGGCGCGCTGCTGATCACCGTCAGTGTGTTGACGCTTAATATCATGGCACGAGTGCTGTTCCGGCAAAGCGCCACCACTCATTGAAATCCGGTTATTAACAAGGCAAGCACATGGACATCGAAACCGTCGCCAACCCGAAGATCATCATCAAAGACCTGAATTTTTATTACGGGAATTTCCGCGCGCTCAAAGACATCAACTTGAGCATCGCGGAAAAGATGGTGACCGCGTTCATCGGCCCGTCAGGCTGCGGCAAATCAACACTGCTGCGCACCTTCAACCGCATGTATCAGTTGTATCCGCAACAAAAAGCCACCGGGGAGATCATGCTGGACGGCGAGAATATCCTCGATCCGAAGCAGGATTTGAACATGCTGCGCGCCAAGATCGGCATGGTGTTCCAGAAACCCACCCCGTTCCCGATGTCTATTTACGACAACATCGCGTTCGGCGTAAAACTATACGAGAACCTCAGCAAACACGACATGGAAGCCCGTGTGGAATGGGCATTGCGCAAAGCCGCACTGTGGGGCGAGGTAAAAGACAAACTCAAACAAAGCGGCACCGGGCTTTCCGGCGGCCAGCAGCAACGCCTGTGCATCGCCCGCGCCATTGCTGTGAAGCCGCAAATACTGTTGCTGGACGAGCCCACCTCCGCACTCGACCCGATTTCCACCGCGCACATCGAGAAGCTGATCGACGAACTGAAAGAAGACTTCACGATCGTCATCGTCACGCACAACATGCAACAAGCCGCGCGCATCTCCGACTACACCGCCTACATGTATCTGGGCGACCTGATCGAACTCGGCGAAACCAGCTCGGTATTCACCAACCCGAAGCGCAAGGAAACTGAAGATTACATTACTGGTCGTTTCGGCTAAACGACCAGTAATGTAACGGCGTAGACTCACATGCGAAGCATGTTATGTCGAAGCCACTATATCACCGGAAGGTTTTGGTAATTCCTTTTCCAGATCAATAGTGCAATATTGTAGGGGCGCGATTTATCGCGCCCTTCCTCTGGTGCACGAATAAACCAGAGCGCGATAAATCGCGCCCCTACAGAGATTGATTGCTTTGGCGATGGCGAATGTATTCGCGCAGTGCGGGAAGTAAAGAAATCACGATGATGCCGAGGGTCATCAGGGTGAGGTTGTTCTTGATCACCGGGATATTGCCAAAGAAATAGCCACCCACGGTGAATGAAGTGATCCACGCCACACTGCCCAACGCACTGAACAGCACGAACATCCGGTAGCGCATCATGCCTATGCCCGCCACAAACGGCGCAAAGGTGCGGATGATGGGCAGGAAGCGCGCGAGTATGACGGTTTTGCCGCCGTGCTTTTCGTAGAAGGCATGTGTCTTGTCGAAGTGCTCGCGCCTGATGAGTTTGGCGCTGGCGCGTTTAAGCAGTTGCATGCCGACCAGCCGACCGATCCAGTAGTTAGTGTTGTCGCCGCTGAATGCCGCCAGCACCAGCAACGGTATAAGCAACTCCAATTGCAGCGCCCCCATTCCGCACAGCGCACCCGCCACAAACAACAGCGAATCGCCGGGCAGGAAAGGCGTGATCACCAGGCCGGTTTCGCAGTAGATGATCATGAACAGGATGGCATATACCCACACGCCATATTGATGGGTCAGTGCCAGCAGGTGTGCATCCAGATGCAGAATAATGTCTATAAATTCGGCAAGCATTAAGGCGATACTTCTTCGGTTTCAGTTTTCTCAGGCCTGATGAAATCTTCGCGCGACACACCGAACATCATCAGCAGCGGACTCGCCACCAAGACAGAAGAGTAAATACTGAACAGAATGCCGATGGTCAGTGCCATCGCGAAGTAGTGCAGCGTTTCGCCACCGAGGAACAGCATCGCGCCGACCATCATCTGTGTGCAGCCGTGGGTGATGATGGTGCGCGACATGGTGCGGGTGATCGCGTTATCGATTATCTCTGCCACGCCGGCCTTGCGCATGGTACGAAAGTTTTCGCGTATCCGGTCGAACACCACCACCGACTCGTTCACCGAATAACCCAGCACTGCCAATACTGCCGCCAGCACCGAGAGCGAGAACTCCCACTGGAAGAACGCGAAAAAACCGAGAATGATCACTACGTCGTGCAAGTTGGCGATGATGGCGGACAGGCCGAACTTCCACTCGAAGCGCAACCACAGATATCCGACGATACCCAGCGACACCAGCAGCAGCGCCAGCTCGCCGTTGTCGATCAGATCTTTGCCGACCTGGGAGCCGACGAATTCCACGCGGCGCTTTTCCACACTGGCATCTTGCTTGCGCAAACTTTCCATGACCTGCTCGCTCAATTTCGCTCCGGCGACATTCTGCTTGAACGGCACTTGTATCAGCACGTCATAGCTGGAACCGAAATTCTGCACCACCGCATCCGGCAAGCCCGTTTCGGCGAGCTGTGCTCGCACTTTAGGCAAATCGGCCGAATGCGCGTAATGCACTTCGATCACCGTACCACCGGTGAAATCCACGCCGAAATTCAGTCCCTTGGTAGCGAGAAAAAATACCGCAAACAAAAACGTCACCAGCGAGATGCTGGTGGTGATCTTCCCGTAGCTCATGAACGGGATGTCATGCTTGATCCTGAAAAATTCCATGTTGTAAGTCCCTTATTTTCTCCCCTCTCTCCAACTCTCTCCCCAAGGGGAGAGAGAGCCATTATCCCCTCTCCCGCAGGCGGGAGAGGGTTAGGGAGAGGGCGTTAACCTATTGCCACTTTGGTGAGCCGCGCCTTGCGGCCGTATATCAAATTCACTATCGCGCGCGAAATCAGCACGGCGCTGAACATCGAAGTCATGATGCCCAGGCACAGCACTACCGCAAAACCCTTGATCGGACCAGAGCCGAACATGAACAGCGCAATGCCGGCAATGAAGGTGGTCACGTTGGAGTCTAGAATGGTGCCGAATGCCCGGTCGTATCCAGCATGGATCGCGGCCTGCGGCGTAACGCCGTTGCGCAGCTCTTCGCGGATGCGCTCATTGATCAGCACGTTCGCGTCGATCGCCATACCCAGAGTCAGCGCGATACCCGCCATACCCGGCAAGGTGAGTGTGGCCTGCATCATCGACAACAATGCCACCAGCAACAGCAAGTTCGCCGCCAATGCCAGCATCGAGATCGTGCCAAACATCAGATAGTAAACCATCATGAATATCGCGACCATGATGAAACCGATCTTGGTGGAATTGAAACCGCGCGTGATATTTTCTGCACCCAGGCTGGGTCCGACAGTACGTTCCTCGATGATTTCCATCGGCGCTGCCAGCGCACCGGCGCGCAGCAGCAGAGCGGTATCCTGCGCCTCAACGGTACTCATCTGGCCGCTGATCTGCACTCGACCTCCGCCGATCTCCTCGCGGATGACCGGAGCCGTGACGATCTCGCCCTTGCCTTTTTCAAACAGGATGATCGCCATGCGCTTGCCGACATTCTCGCGCGTCGCGTCCTTGAATTGCCGCGCGCCCACTCCGTCCAGATTGATATGCACCGCCGCTTCATTGGAACGATTATCGAAACCGGGCTGTGCGTCGTTGATGCGTTCGCCGGTCAGTATCACCTGCTTCTTCACCAACAGCATCTTGCCTTCGCGATCCTTGAACATATCAGTGCCAAACGGTGCTGCCGCACCCGCGACAGCCTGATGAGTTTCATCCACCATGCGCACTTCCAGCGTGGCGGTACGCCCCAGAATATCCTTGGCTCGCGCCGTGTCCTGTACACCGGGCAATTGCACCACGACACGATCCGCGCCTTGTTGCTGGATCACCGGCTCGGCCACACCCAGTTCATTCACGCGGTTGCGCAGGGTGACCAGATTCTGCTGCACAGCGGAATCCTGGATGCGATGTTCGGCTTCCGCCTTCAGGGTGATGAGCAGGTTGTATTCGCCGCGTTCATCAGCGCTATTCAGCGCGTAATCTGAAAAGCGCTGCTTGATCTCCGCCTCGCCCTTGCTGCGCGCACCCGCATCGCGAAACTTCACCAACAACATTTTGCCGTCGCGGCTCACGCCCGAGTAAGCGATATTCTGTTCGCGCAGCGCGCTGCGTATATCGCCGGTAGCCGCTTCCAGCGCCTTGCTCAGCGCGGCATTCATGTCCACTTGCAGCAGGAAATGCACCCCGCCGCGCAAGTCCAGACCGAGATACATCGGCAGCGCGTTAAGATTGGTCAACCACTGCGGCGAACGCGGCAGCAGGTTGAGCGCAACCACATAATCCTCCCCCAACTGGGCAATCAGCACGTCCTTGGCTTTGGTCTGAGTGCCTTCATCTGCAAAACGGGCTTTGACGCTATTGCCGTCCAGCGCGGTTACTTCCGGGTTGAGATTGGCCGCCTTGAGCGTAGTTTCCACGCGACCCAGCAGCGCGGCATCCGCTTTCAGACTGGCGCGCAACGGCGACACCTGCACAGCGGGAGATTCACCGAAATAATTCGGCAAGGCGTAAATCAACCCGGCCAGCAATGCGGCCAGAATCAGCAGGTATTTCCACAACGGATATTGGTTCATGACAACCTCTTGATGACTGCGTTCGTGTCCAAGCTAGGCACGCCTCCGCGAAATTAAATTAGGGTATCTCTAAAAATTCAGAGTTCGCCCAAATGCAAGGCGTGTAAAAAATTTGCGAGCATCCGCTACGCGGATTGCCTGCTTACCCCGCTTCGCAGCGCCGCATATGGTCAATATGTTAGCAAGAAATTTTTTTCGCAACGCAGCAGTTGGGATGAAACCTGGGTTTTGAGAGGGGCCCATTACTTGATGGCCTTGATCGTTCCCTTTGGCAACACGCTCTGAATCGCGCTCTTCTGCACCGTCACTTCGAGATTCGCGGCGATTTCCACAGCGACGTATTGCTCGTAAACCTTGCTGACCGTGCCAACTTCACCGCCGCTCGTCACGACTTCATCACCGCGCTGCAGCGCTGTAATCATGGCCTTCTGCTCCTTGGCGCGCTTGGTCTGCGGGCGCAATATCAAAAAGTAAAACACCGCGATCAAAGCGAACAGCGGCAGAAAATTCATGATCCCGCTATCCGGCGCGGATGCGGCCGCTTCTGCATAGGCATTACTGATAAACATATTCTTCTCCACGATAAATCAAAAGGCGCGCATTCTACCATGAAGCTGCGCCTCCTCACTCATTCATGGGCTCATCCCCGGCACACATACAGACCACAATTGCATCAACGCCCCGACCCGGACCGGGAATTGAATTAAAATACGGGGTCATATCCCAGCTTATGCCAAACATCAATTATTTCTTTTCCCCTGCATTGAATACATGAACCTCATCATCCAAGCCACCCGCTCCATCGCCGCGACGCATCTCGACCATCTTGCAAAACTTGCGCAGGGCAAGCAGCGAGAGCAGATCGCGGAGCACGCCTATCGCCTGACCGCAGCGCAGGTTAATCCCGAAATTGCACCCTATTGCCTGGCGAACAAGCTGGATTACGGCTTCGTACCACGCAATCAAAAGCTTGAAAATTTCAAGCTGATGGTGATGGACATGGATTCCACGCTGATCACCATCGAATGCATAGACGAGATCGCCGACATGCAGGGGCTGAAGCCGCAGGTCGCGGCGATCACCGAGGCGGCGATGCGCGGCGAGATCGACTTCGCCGAAAGCCTGCGCCGACGCGTCGCACTATTGGCAGGGCTGGACGAGCATGCCTTGCAGCGCGTGTATGACGAGCGCCTGCGACTTTCACCCGGTGCAGAGACCATGCTTGAGGCACTGCAATCGCGCGGCATTAAAACGTTGCTGGTATCCGGCGGTTTCGTGTTCTTCACCGAACGCCTCAAGGCAAGATTGGGTCTGGATTATTCTCATGCCAACAACCTTGAGATCGCCAAAGGCAAACTCACCGGCAAGGTCGTGGGCAAAATTTTCGACGCGCAAGGAAAAGCCGACTGGCTGGCAAGAGTCCGTGATGAGCTGAAACTCGAGCCCGAACAAGTCATTGCGATGGGCGACGGCGCGAACGATCTGAAAATGATGTCGCTGGCGGGCGTCAGCATCGCCTATCACGCCAAACCGGTGGTGCGCGAGCAAGCCAGCTATGCCCTGAATTTTGTCGGGCTGGATGGGCTGGTGAATTTGCTGGCGAACCCGCGATAATTATGTGGCAATATATTTAGACACTGACACGTCATAAAAGATGTTCACGCAAACGATTCATAACGCGGCGGCTCACAAAGAGAAATCGTTACAACTCAGGTAGCATTTGAAAGAATGATTGCAATGGCGCAAGAAGTCAGCACGCAAGCATTGCCAGGGAAATCGGTGCGGCGTATTCCAAGCGTCGTCACCGGCATACTGCTCGCCGTCGCAACGCTGATGTCCTGCCCGGCACTGTGCGCACCGTTCAGTTTCTACACGCTGCCCTATGCCTTCACCAACGACCAGGCCAAGACAGTGCACTTATCTGAATGGCGCGGCAAGCCGCTGATACTTACTATGGAATACAGCAATTGCCGATTCATGTGCACCACCACTTTCTCAAAATTGAAGGCCATGCAAGAGATAGCCGACCATAAAAAGTTGCAGATCGATTTCATGATCATCAGCCTTGATCCGAAAAACGATACCCCGCAGGCATGGAAGCAATACCGGGTCAGCCGTGACGTGGACAGGAGCAACTGGCATCTGCTCACTGGTAGCGAAGCCACCACGCAAGAATTCGCCGCGCTGATGGGAATAAAATACTGGTACGTCGATGAGCATATATTGCATGACTTCAAGATCGTGCGGCTGAATGTGAAGGGCGAAATTGAAAAAATGATCACGGATTTTGACGACAAGCCGGATTTTTTGCTTCAATGACGGCGCAGGGCATCAGCATGCCTTGGCGTGCCATACCAGTCGTGCCCTGTCATTCGTGCATGGTCAGGCCAGCTACGCACTGAATTTCGCCGGTTTGGTTGGACTCCGCAAATTGCTGGTCAGCCGGCAAATTGCGCGCCTTACTTTTTATTTATGCGCCTAAGTAACTGTAGTGCCAAGTCAAAAATTATTGACCAAAATTTTTACTTGCAAAAACCACCCTGCCGCCTACAATTAGTCTGAATTAATCAGCCAACCGCTACCTATAGTGGTTTTTTTTGGAACAAAGTATCCCGCGAATTAAAGGGAGTCATATCGTGTTTGAAATCGAAAGCGTTCCCCACTCATCATCCACCGGCAGCGATTCCGAAAAACCTGTATCCGCACAGCAGATACTTGGCGAAATCACCGGTAAAATAACGGACAAACAGGCTATTGAAGGAACCACGGCAATGACACAGGAGATCAGCACTGAAGTATTGCTGGAAAAATACGCCGAGCCCGGCGAACACTCGGTCGAGGATGTGCGCCGCCGTGTGGCGCGCGGTTTGGCCCAGGCAGAAAAACCGGAACAGCGCGCCCAATGGGAAGAGGTTTTCTTTCTCGCGCAGGAGAACGGTTTCGTGCCTGCCGGCCGTATTAACTCGGCAGCCGGATTAAAGAATCAGGCGACGCTGATCAATTGTTTTGTGCAGCCGGTGGGCGACTCGATCTCCGGTATCAGCGACGGCAAACCCGGTATCTATGATGCGCTGCAGCAAGCCGCCGAAACCATGCGGCGCGGCGGCGGTGTCGGCTACGATTTTTCGTCTATCCGCCCCGAGGGCGCCCAGGTCAAGGGCACCAATTCCCGTGCCAGCGGGCCGCTCTCCTACATGCGTGTGTTCGACCGCTCGTGCGAAACCGTGGAATCGGCCGGTGCGCGGCGCGGTGCACAGATGGGCGTATTGCGCTGCGACCATCCCGACATCGAGCGCTTCATCCATGCCAAGGATCAGGGCGATCTGCGCAACTTCAACATCTCGGTCGGCGTGACCGATGCCTTGATGCACGCCCTGGAAAAAAATCAGCCGTTCGATCTGGTGCACAGCGCAGAACCTTCCGCCGCGCTCAAGGAGCAAGGCGCGACCCGACGCACCGACGGCAAATGGGTATATCGCAAGGTGCAGGCCGCCGATCTGTGGAAGCAGATCATGGAGAGCACCTACGACCACGCCGAGCCGGGCGTGTTGTTCATCGACCTGATGAACCGCGACAACAACCTGTCTTACTGCGAAGTGATCGAAGCCAGTAATCCATGTGCTGAACAGCCACTCCCCCCCTACGGCTGCTGCTGTCTGGGTTCGATCAACCTGGCGTGCATGGTGAAAAATCCGTTCACAACACACGCCGGTTTCGACTACGAACCGTTCAAGCAACTGGTGCACGTCTCAGTGCGCATGCTGGACAATGTGCTGGATGTCACCGCCTGGCCGCTGCCGGAACAACAGCAGGAAGCGCAGAACAAGCGACGCGTCGGCCTGGGCTACACCGGGCTGGGGGACGCACTGGTGATGCTGGGTTTGCGTTACGACACCGATGAAGCGCGCGCCTTTGCCGCCGACATCACACGCATCATGCGCGACGAGGCTTATCTCGCCTCGGTGGACTTGGCCATTGAACGCGGCGCATTCCCGCTGCTGGATGCCGAACAATATCTCGCGTCGCCGCGCTTCGCCTCGCGCCTGCCGGACGAGATCAAGGACAAGATACGATCACACGGCATCCGCAACAGCCACCTGCTGTCGATCGCGCCCACCGGAACCATCTCGCTGGCGTTCGCGGACAATGCTTCCAATGGTATCGAGCCGGCGTTCTCGTGGTTCTACACGCGCAAGAAGCGCATGGCAGAGGGTGGCACCAAAGATTATCCGGTGGAAGACCACGCCTGGCGTTTATACAAACAACAGGGCGGCGACATGAAGAAGTTGCCGCCCGCCTTTGTCACCGCGCTGGAGATTTCCGCGATCGACCACATGAAGATGGTGGCTGCCGTCGCACCATTCATCGACACTTCGATCAGCAAGACGGTCAACGTGCCCGCCGACTATCCCTATGAAGATTTCAAGCACCTCTACACCGAGGCGTGGAAGGCCGGATTGAAAGGCTTGGCAACCTATCGCCCCAACAACGTGCTGGGCTCGGTGTTATCGGTCACGCCGGAAATTAAAAAACCCGAAACAAAAGATGGAGAACAGCCGCAGGATTTTATTTTCGATCAGGACCGGCGCATCGTGCTCGAAGCCACCCCCAAACCGGCGCTCGCCTCGTTGCGCTGGCCGGGCCGCCCTGAGTTGCCGAACGGCAGCGAGGGTTGGGTCTCGCAAGTGGTAAAGCATCCGCTTGGCAGCTTCGTCACTTTTGTTTCTCACACATCGAATGGACACAACCACCCGTTTGAAGTTTGGGTGAATGGCTCGGAACAACCGCGCGGGCTCGGTGCGCTGGCGAAATCGTTGTCTATGGATATGCGCACGCGCGATCCGGTGTGGGTACGCATGAAGCTGGAAATGCTGATGAAGACCGCCGGTGACGATGCCTTCGACCTGCCGATGCCGCCGAATGGCGAAGTGAAACGCATGCCGAGCCTGGTGGCCGCGTTCGCGCACTTGCTGAAATACCGCATCGAACAATTGGGCGCGCTGGAAGTCAGCGCCGACATGACCACCCCGATGATGGACGCGCTGTTCGCGAAGAAGGAACCGAAGACCGGCACCGACGGCACAATGAGCTGGACGGTGGATATTTCCAACACCGGCAGCGGCGATGACTTCGTGCTGGGTTTAAAGGAACTGGTGCTGCCGGACGGACAACGCCGCCCCTACTCGATGTGGCTGTCCGGCGTATATCCGCGCGCGCTTGATGGACTGTGCAAGGTGTTGAGCCTGGACATGCGCGTCATCGACCCGGCATGGATAGGCATGAAGCTGCGCAAGTTGCTCAACTTCGGTGAACCGCTCGGCGATTTCATGGCGCGCGTGCCGGGCAGCGTCAAGATGGAAAGCTACCCCTCGACGGTCTCCTATGTCGCCAAGCTGATCATTCATCGCTACTCGATGCTCGGCATCCTAGACGAACACGGCTACCCGGTACAGCAGATGGGCGTGATGGAAGTGCCGGAGAAAAAAAGAAAAGGCTCGGGCGAAAAAAGAATTCCCGGGAAAACCTGCAAGGAATGCGGCAATGCCACGCTGATCAAAAAAGACGGCTGTGAATTCTGCACCAGCTGCGGGGCGATCGGGGCGTGCGGTTAACGCGGAAACACCCGAGTTCCGTTTCTTCTATAACCATGTCAGGCCGCATCAGAATCTTGCAGGGGCTACGCCTGCCGAGGCTTGGGCAGGTGTCGATCCGCATACTGCCCGGTTCAAACAGGAATACTGGTTCGAGGCTTGGAATGGTTTGTTGCAGGGTATTACTTGCGACGGTAGAAACCACGAGGTAATGGAAAAGCAAAAATGAGGGCAGAAAAACATCTGTCCGGGAAAGGCGCGCCCGGGTGGCGATAACTTGGATGATTCATGCAGACAGCATGAGGAAAACGCGTGAAATTTGTTCAGCGGAAAGGGAACGATGCCCACAAAGGCGCAAAAATCTGGAAAAAAATGAATTCAAAAACCCGGGATTGGTTCGCGGACAATGCGGACAGGACACCGCGCCGTATTCTTGGTTACCAGACCCCGCAGGAGGTTTTTTCGAAACTGCTTGAAGAGGAACAGAAAAAGTTTGATGATTCACAACTTCACTGATCCCCTGGATGTGTTGCACTTCAAACTTGACACCAGCAGATGCCACGCACAGTGAACTACTGCTGATTCCCAATCCACTTTAATTCAGCTACAGCCCCCATATGTTCAGGAAAGTCGGGCGGGCAGGTATCAGCGCCCTTTTGCAGCAGCGATTTAGCCGTACTCACATTCTTTCGCAATAGTTCGTATTCGCCAATGTAAAATGCTGCCTCGCAATTTTGATCGCGCTGTAATTTAGCATCGCCATGCGCAGCAGCTGATCGCACTTCCTCAACAGTCGATTCACCGAGATACAACCTTAGTATTGGGCTAGGCCACTTACCACTATCAACGTTTTGTGCAGTGCTCAATAGCTCCTTGGTATTGGCCTGCCCCATCTTGCCATTAGCAAGGTGTAACCACAAAACCGCATAACTATCGGATGGTTCATGTTTAAGGTGCTGCGCAAAGTCAGATGCAGCCTCCCGGAATTGTCCTAATGTATACCGGCTGAAACCACGATTGCGATAGGCGGTGGCCAAATCTGGTTTGGTGTGAATTGCTGCATCGTAATCAGCTATCGCCATTTCATGTTGGCCTATGACAGCATGTGCCAATCCACGGTACAGATAGACATTTTCCTCACCCAATTTAAGCCGAAGTGCGGCATCCCATTTATGAATCACAGCATCCATGTCAATGATCGCTTGGTCGTATTTCGCCATCTTGAAATGGGCTATACCGCGACTGAAATATGCTTCCACATAATCCGGTTTGATACGTATGGCTGTGCCGAAATCGATTAATGCACGGTCAAGTTGACCTTTCTCATAATAGGCGTAGCCACGATTTCGATAGGCCTCATCATAATCCGGCTTCAATTTAATCGCTTTATCAAGGTCAATGATCGCCAGATCGTTTTGACCGATGAAATGATAGACTGAGGCACGGACACCGTATACCTCGGCAAAATCCGGTTTCAAGCTAATTACCTTATTGAGGTCGGGAATCGCGCGGTCATACTGCCCCTTAGTGTAATAAGCGATACCGCGATTGTAGATTGCTTTCACCTCATCCGGTTCAAGTCTTATCGCCACGTCATAGTCAGCGATAGCACGGTCGATTTCCCCCATAGCAAAATATACTGCGCCACGATTGAGATAGGCTTCTTCGTAGTTAGGATCCATGCTAATCGCTTTATTGAAATCTGTGATTGCCTGATCGTATTGGCCTTTCATATAGTAAACAAGGCCGCGCTTGTAATAAACAAAGTCAATATCCGGCTTAAGATGCATTACCGTATTGAAATCGGCTAGAGCGCGGTCATATTGACCTTTGCGTAGGTAAGCGTCGCCACGCTCGTAGTAAGCCTCCATAAAATCTTTCCTAAGTTGGATGGCTGAATTAGCATCGGCTATGGCTAGGTCGTATTGTCCCTTTCGACTGTGCGCGCGGCTACGCTGATAATAAGCAACCTGCTGATCATGAGCCGAAAACTCCTTAGTCTTGATCGCCTGCGTGAAGAGCAGAATTGCATTGTCATTATCCCCATTATCAAGAGCAGCCTGCCCCGCCTTCGCTTTATCGACACCATTGGCTTGGGCGATATTGCTTAATGAAGCAAGCATTACGAATGCCAAATAAGGCTCAAGACTTACCAAAGGGTGATATGCCTAAGAAAAATGAAACTCCTTTCTTTTGTCTCCTTGAGGATGATGCCTTAATACATAAGTTTTCAGTCAC
>JANXXH010000111.1 GCA_025350705.1 Gallionella sp. | reverse complement strand
TCGAAGCCCGCCACATCTACTCGATCATGCGCCGCGTTGCCGCGCATGGTGTGGACGTTCTCGTCGAATGCCTGTTCGACATGAATCAGCGCGCACTGGCGCGGGCAATAGCTCCAGTGCTGGAGCGCGGAAAGCATGATGGGATCGGCAGCTTCGTTCATGGCAGTGGTGCTATCATATGTTCGCTACTTTAAGTATTTATGGAGGGCATCATGACGGCAATTTTGGAAGAACTGGAAAACCAGGCTTTACAACTGTCGCCCAAAGAGCGTGGTGAGTTGATCCATCGTTTGATCGTCAGCCTCGAAGGCGAGCCGGAAGATACGCCGGAGGCTATTGCCAAAGCATGGGACGAAGAAATCGCCCGTCGCGTGGCGGATATGGAAGTTGGGAAAACGGTCTGGATACCGGCAGAAGAAGTTTTCGCCCGGCTCGACGCCATTATCGATAGCGCTCGCTGATTGATGCGCGTCTCGTTCAATCCAGAGGCGCTCGCTGAAGCAGAAGAAGCGACCCATTGGTATCGAGATAATGGCGGCGCAGTGCCCGCCCGCGCGTTCACCCAGGAATTGCGGCGCGTCGTTGAGCTGGCAGCCGGGCAACCCGGAATTGGCGCACCCGGACAGCATGGGACGACCCGCCTGTATTTCAAACGTTTCCCGTACACATTGATTTTCCGAATTCAGGAATCATCCATCAGAGTCATCGCCATCGCTATCAAAGCCGCCGCCCCGGATATTGGGTTGGGAGACGTTGAGATTTCAGCATTTTCTCCGATCATGAACCCTCAAAACCCCTCAATGATTTCAGGCTCAAGGCCTTCAAGTTTCGCCAGCTCAAAACTGCCGTCAGGCTTAATGGTGTCTCGGAGTGTCCGATGCACCTTGGCCGATGAGTGTTGCTTGGACTTGCAGTCGTGTTCCCACCAAACCACCTTGATTACTTCCATGCTGCCATCTGGACGGGCTGACGAAGCATCATTCTCGAACAGTTTCGGCAGCACCTGCTTGATGGCTTCGGCATCCTCTTTGCTAAAACCTGTTTTCACGGCAAGCTGCGGATTCATGCTGCCATAAAAAACGTAGATGCCATGATTGACACGATGCTTCATCCCCATCGTATCTGAGCCACGCTTGGTTCCATCACCTTGACTGCTGACACTTTTGGTAATTTGATTGCTGGTGATGTCGTCTCTGACGGGCGCGAGACTAAAGGCTGATTGGATGGTGACTGGCCCGCGCACAGGGATTGAAACCTTGTTGGAATCATCATCTCCAGCAGGCTCCTCAGATGCTCCTTTTTTGGTTTTCTTGGATTCTTTATCTTTCCACGCGAAGACCTGCCCAAACGCCCTTACATCAAACCATTTTTTACATGCCTTTAGCGCGGTGTCATTTTTGTTGGTGCTATTTTTGAATGCATCCCTGCCAATACCGTTTTTATCCGATTCGGCACGAACACGCAGGCTAGGTTCTCCATCTTCATTCCGGTCGTCAGACTGAACAAATATCGCATTGCCATCATCTTTTTTTCCGGCGGCCACCCAGCGTTCAAGTAACCGATCCCTGACCTTGCGTTTGATGCATACGTCTGTCATTTCTCCGATGCCAGCATAATCCGTGCGCGGGCGATTACCATCGAGAGGGTCTCCGTTTGGATTCGCATTCTTGACGCGCAGAATGACGGCGAAATCAATTTTGTTCTGCAATGTGCTCATTCCTGTTCTCCTTGTGTTGATTGGTTATCGGTGTCGGTCGTTCCGTCATCGCTTGTTGTGACAACAGTCTTTTTGGGCTTGTTCAGCAGTTCCCGTCGCTGGCAGTGATAACCCAGCAGGAATTCACCGGATAAAGGGCGGTCGTCAGTAAAGTCATTTCCCTGAAAAGCACACACGACCTCATTCAGCAATTTCTCCCTGATAACAAGAAAGCCGATCCAGTTATCGGATGCTCGTAGCCGTGACATATACGGTTTCAAGGCAAGCTCTATGTTTTTCCAGGTTGAGAATGGATGGCTCGAAAAACGCTGCATCAGCTTTGCGGCTGTCGTGTCACGGTTCTTTTCGGCTTTAGTTAACGCGAAGCTCTCAATGCTGTCCGCGATTGCCAAGAGCCGACCATAAAGGTAGTCCCGCGATGTGCGGTTAATTTCCAGAGTCATTTGATACTTCTCCTTTTCCATATAAGCCCCCCTTATTAGGGCGCAAGCGATACCCAGATTTTTATCCCACTCCCATTTTTCAAGCCCTGATCGGTTAGTCACTCTCCGCACCGTAGATTCCACAAGGTCACGGGGAATACGTTGCCCATCAATAATGCAGGGCAACAGTCGTTCCACCGCAGCCTTAATCAGTTTTCCATGCTGCTTATCAATTGCGCGCCCATAGGCAGCTTCCGCGATGTCCTTAGGCGATGGCGCTCCGATAAAACGTATGGACTGCTTGGTTTTCACGTCTTGCCCATAATCTTGATGCCAAGCAAATGCTGTGTGCCATTCTTCAATACGATCCAAGAATTCGGAACCCGTCAGTTCCCGGTAATAAGTGATAGCCATTCGGCCTGGCGTCGCTGAATCCAGTCCCATCACCACAACACCGTCAGTTGTTCCCAGGTTGGCTCGATAACCGCGAAAGCAGTTATTTAGCCTCAGCGCGAAAGCCTGGCCTGCATCCCCCTGATATGAGGGGGATGCATTGGTTTGCCCAGCATCCAGTCCAAATATGTCGGCTGAACTTTTGAATGGGTCGGGAATTTCCTTGCCATCAACACTCCAAGCGACAATGACTTGGTCTCCATTAGCAAACCCTTGCCGTCTAATTAGCCACTGTAGGGCGCTATGCGCTTTCTGCGAAACCTCGATTCCCACCCCTGCCGCTTGCCCTACACTCAGAAATCGGCCCAAGTAAACAAAATCAGAATCCGTGACCTTCTTGTTAGAGATAAGTTTCGCCCCATCTTTTCCATTACGAATTTTGTTTGGGTGCTTATCGGCCAACACCCTTTTAATTCCTGTAACCATGCAAAGCTCAGGAGTCTTGGAGGCTTCCTTAGCAGTGCAGTAGGCGAGCCATGCATCTTGCAGTTTTTTATCTTTCCATACCTCTGGAACGGGGTCGTTTGCAATCTCAACACGCCAGCGAATCAGGGCATTCTGGGGTTTGTATATCTTTTTTTCTGCGGTCAGTTGTTTCAAGAGCGGTGGCTTATTCTGCTTGGATGCCCACGCCTTTTGCAGATGCCCGTCAGCATCAACAGGCATGACTCCCTCTTTGATTAAATCGCTCAGTACGGTCTTTTTTTCTATGTATTTGAAAACTGCCTCCGCCTTGGGATGGCATTGATGCCATAACCCGAGTTGCTCCCGATACTTTTCAAAATATGGATTGTTTTTTTCTTTTCCTTCACTGTAATCACCCGCGCAATATTTGACGTGGTCGCAAAGAGGATGTGGCACTACTTTGCGTGTCCTAGCCGTGGCAGATTTCTCCGTAGCAGGTATTAACGTGTATTCCTTGTCAAGGACAGATGCCCGTCTAAATTTTCCGTCGCCATCTATAGTTATTTCGATGTGGGCTTGCTGTTTTACATGGTAAGGAGGGGTTAATGCTGCCGATGCCTCCCCAGAATTCGGAAGGTCAACACACTGCTCATAAGTTTCATAGAGTTTCTGAATCCAGCTCATGTCAACACTCCAGCCCGATGGATTCATCCTCGACGCTGACTAGATTGCGTCCTTTCACGAACTGCTTGGGATGCATCTCTCGAATGAATTTCCGTACTTCACACTGTTTCGGATGAGGGAAACGAATCACGCCATTGACCATGGTCGGTCGCCAGAAGCGGCCTTGTAGTTTGTTTTCTCCGGTTTCGTCCGGGTAGTCGAAGCCGTGGAAAGTCAGGCCGTAAGCCACCTCATCCGCCTTATCATAATGCCCGATACCGCTGCCAAATTCGCATGGCTCCACATACCCCTGACAATCTCGCGTACCCAGAAAAATATCCTGCCGCCCGCCTCGTTCAACCATTCGCCGCGCAACGCAATGGTGTTTGGCCTCGTTGCGGTCATCTTTCAATTCCGGGCGGTGTAAATTCCATTCAAAGTGTGCTCTTACCTGATATTCGACATCGGCGAGAAATGTGTAAATCGCCAAGTCATTTCCGCCGCTAAACTTTAACGGCTTCGTGCCCTTGGTTTGGGTGCGGATGCGGTTCATCACCCGCACCTCGTCTATGATCCAGATGATGGTGGGTTTCCAGTAGATGGATTTGACGACACCTTTGAGCGCTTCGTAAGTCGGGATGTGATAGGAACATTTCTCACCGCCGATACGGGTCAGTGGGTCGGTGAACAAGGCATAGCGCCCCGATACTTTGAACTCGATACCATTTTTGCGCAGGTTAAATTCAGACACAAGGCACCTCCATTTTTCCTTCGGGAGTCAGACCCAGCCCGAAATCTTCGTTGTAATAACGGCCATCCATGAGGTAGAGAATGTCCACTCCCTCCTGTATCGGATGCAAAACTTTTAGCCTATCGAGCTTTTCCAAATCTCTGGGAAACACGTTGACGGTATATTGCTGCGCCCGGCGCAAGAGTTTAAATTGTTTCTCAACCTCAAACGCCCCGCAAAGCTCACCAATCAGTTTTTTGCCCTCACTTCCGTAAGGCACAATGATACCCCGTGTCGGTGCATCAATTACCTTGAATGCCTTGGCTGCGGTCATGAAAGATTGGCGCAGGTAGATGTTCGGTTTTGTGCCGTGCTGATTTCCGTAATCATCAACAGCCAGATAATTGAGAGAGAGCATGTTGAGCAAATTGTCCTCGCGCCCGATTAGCTCTCTGGGAACCGGGTAACACATTTCATTTTGGCGGGCAAAGAAGTAATACTCGAAGTACCGTTCCATCGCTTTCGTTGCCAGGATGTTGCCATCGAAATTTTCTACACCTGACTGCTCGTCAGCCAGCAATCGCTCCGCAATCTCCTTACCGACTCGGATATCCGCGAGGCTGTCCAGATTTTCGTCGGCAGGGTTAACGACATAAACATTTCCTATCTCGCGGCGCTTGTTGCGATTGCAGCGCCCCGCTGCCTGTGCAATGGAATCCAGCCCAGCCGTATAGCGAATGACCGAGCCGAAATCCACATCCACCCCGGCCTCAATCAATTGCGTGCTGAAGCAAAGCACAGAAGACTTATCGTCCAGCAGTTTCCTGATTTCGACCAGAATCTTTTTGCGGTGCGCCGGGCACATATTGGTGCTGAGATGGAACACCCGCATTCCCTGCGTTTGCCGGCATAAAGTGAACAGCGCTTGTGCGGATTTCTTGGTGTTCACGATCACCAAACAACTTCCGCTTTCCTTAACCTCGCGCATTGCCAGTTCAGCTACTTCTGCATGTTGCCAGCCGCCGGGTTTGCGTTTATTGAATACCTCGACCCGTTTCAGGTCATCAAATAGCTGCTTCACATTGGGCATAATTTCGCTGTCTTTGTTGAGTTTCAGCGCACCCTTTGATGTATCTACGCGATTAAGCAGTGGCTGCGTCGCGGTGCAAAGTACAACCGAACTGCCGCAATGTTCCCTCAGAAAATTGATGGCGTTACAGAACAGGTGGACGGTATTGACCGGCAAAGTCTGTATCTCATCAAATACCAGTACAGCGTTCGCAAGCTGGTGCATTCGCCTTGCTCCACGGGTGCCCGCGCCAAAGAGTGTTTCAAGCAATTGAACGGTAGTTGTATAAATCACCGGCGCGTCCCAGTTTTCAGACAGTATTTTTTCGCGCCAGCCTTGTTGCTCAGGGGTAAGGTTGGAGTGATGCTCCAGCACAATGCTTCCGCGCGGCACTCCCTTTGGCTCAAGGATTTTGCGAACCACGTCCGCATTCTGGTCAATGATGGAGGTGAAGGGGATGACGTAAATCACCCTATCCATCTTGTGCTGCTGCGCGTGATGGAGCGCAAAGCGAAGGCTGGCGAGCGTTTTGCCGCCACCCGTCGGTACTGATAAAGTGAAAATCCCCTTGCCCCTATGTGCTGCATCAAGGCAATGGCTGGCAATGTCACGCCTGATTTTGTCAATGGGTTCGGTAGCATCAAATTCCAGCAACCGTTTCTCAAGGCGTTCGATCAATGTCGCCCACTCAGCATAATTTCCGTGTTGGCGTTTTTTTGCGGATCGCGGTTTTTCCGCATCCGCAGTATCGAGGCGGTCTGCGTCAATCAGGCAACTGAAAAGGAAGCGGACGAGCAAGCCAATCTTGAATTGCGTTATTTGATTTTGGTTTGGGTCTACACCTTTGGTTAAGTCGTATGTCATAACACGACGCACGGATTCCTTGATTCCCTCAAGTAATTCTGGAGAGGTAATCAAGGCTTGGAAACGCGCGCTGACATTGGCATTTACTTTCCCTTTGACTTCCTGAAGATGTGCCTTTGCTTCAAGTGCCCCCATTCTTTTTGTGAACTTATCTTTGGTTGGGGAGTTGGCACTTGAAGAAAGGCAATCAATCAGGCCAGAGTGATGGGATGCAACACATAGCGCCAAAATCTGGCCAACGATTTTTCCCATGTCGCCATGCTTGGTAAGCTCCTCCCAGATAAGCTGTGCGCCCGCTGTGGAATGATCCACCTTGCCTTTTAGTTCCTGGGCATCAACATAATCGTCCTTATCTTCGTCAATCAGCTCCAGCGCTGATTTGAGGTAGCTTTGGAATTCGCTGCTGTATTTGCCCAGATCGTGAAGTAACCCGATCAACTCACCTTGTTCGCTCAAGTTAAGTTTGGCAGCAAAGTTCTTGGATTTGTCAGCCACGCCCAGCAAGTGCTGTTCCAGAGTATGATTTTTATGTGCTATGTAAGTTGTCATGCTTGCCATTTAACCTTCATCTTTACACTATTCCACGCACGGATTTTAGACAATGACTATTATCCGCCCTTCACTGTCTTAAAAAGTGAGCCTGCTCCCTCACCCCCAACCCTCTCCCAAGGGGAGAGGGGGTTATTTGCGATAGCGCCCCAGCGCATTTTGCAGATGTTCCGCTACGACATTTCGCAGGATTTCTGGTGAGATGACCTCAACCTCAGCGCCATGCTTGAGAATGTCCATCTTCCGTAATTCGGCGATGATGGCTTGGTGGTATGTTTGCCTTGGGATGGCGCTATGGCGCGGCCAAACGATGGCGGCTTTAACGGGACGGAATAAGCGGGGTTGGGGCTATGTCCGTCTGAGCGAAATCATCGCCCTTGAATAACAGGGTGTCGTTGCGCGCGCGGGCGAGTGCGTAGGAGCAGCAGTCGCCGAAATTTAATCCGGCAGGGTGTCGGCCCTTGCCATAGCGGCGGTAGGCTTCGCGTGCGATTCGTAATTGCGCATCATCAAAGGCATGTTGGGTTACGCGATGAAGCCGCTAACCCAACCTACGCATCCAGTCTTGCCATAGCCGAGTATTTCGTCTGCACTACGGGGATCGAGGTCGGGGAGCGCCTTGCAGCGTGCAGCGATTTTCAGGATGGCGTCGCGGGTGATGGCGGTTGTGTTTGGTGTTAGCGCCAAATAGTAATGTCCCCTGTCTCCCAAATAGAAATGTCCCCTGAGTGAATAGACTCAGCGCCTGTTAAAACCAGAGGCGGGCATTTTGAAATGGACATCATGATGAGCCAAAAGGAAGCGAAACGGGCGCAG
>JANXXH010000101.1 GCA_025350705.1 Gallionella sp. | reverse complement strand
GCGCTCGGGCTCAAGTGCGGGGAAATGCGGAAAATTTGTGAGATTGCCGCAAATAAGGGGGAAGCGTAACTGTTCGATGCCGAAATTCGGGCATCAAATGTCATTGCGCTTCGTTTCAAAAATAGTTTTGCAAGAGGCTCACATGTAAACATATTGATTACAGTATGGCACATGATCAAATCATTCGCACATAAGGGGTTGCAAGAGCTTTTCGAAACAGGAAAAAGCGCCAAGGTGCGATCTGATTTATGCGCTCGCGCCTTGCGAAGATTAGACACAATTGCTACCGCAAAGATGCCGGAAGCATTAAATGTCCCCGGGTTTGATTTCCATGCGCTGCGCGGAGAGCCAAAGCGATATAGCGTGCATGTAAACGGGCCTTATTGCATCACGTTCGAATGGGAAGGTGAAGATGCAGCTCGGGTAAACCTTGAAAGCTATCACTAGGAGATTTTATGAAGAAGAAAATCACACAAACTCGCCAACCCACTCATCCCGGGGCTATTTTGCGCGAGGATGTATTGCCGGCATTGGATATGTCGGTCAGCGCGTTTGCGCGAAATATGGGAGTGTCGCGCCAGATGCTGCATGGCATTCTTGCAGAGCGTACCGGAATCACTCCTGAAACGGCATTGCGGCTTGGCGCATTGCTGGGCAATGGAGCCCAGTTATGGATTGATATGCAGTCCCGCTATGATCTGTGGGTGGCTCAAACAAAATTGCATGAGGTATTGGTGACAATTCACCCCGTATCGGTACATGAGCGCGTCGCGGCTTGACCGGCAGATCTGTCACTATGCCGGTGATAGGCCGCATCGCGGAGGGCGCGTTCATGCTGGATATGCGTTGTCTGGAAGAAGGTCGCGTCGGCGAATTTTCTGGACCGATGGAACAGCTCAAGCTTTGAACAATTTTTGTGTATGATGTTTTGCTAATGGCAGATGTGTCCCCAGCCTGTGTCAAAACGCAGTATGAAAATGACTCGATGGTTATTCGACCTCTCGGATCGCTCTATAATCAATTTTTGTTGTATATGGAATGGTCGAACCATTCCCTAAAATTCGACGTTTTTGAGTTTTGACACAGTCTGTCCCAGGAACGGACGTTATTGAGTGCTAGCTTTCCTGAAATGAATCTGGCAATAAAATTGGCATCATTCGGCTAGAAACGGACATTTAATTTTTAAGCCGCTCATCCATGAAGCCATCAAAGGGAGAGAAGTAATGCTCACTCAGCCACAGCAACAACAAGAATCTTCCAAGCCCAGGAATAGGATTGGCCGCATCAGGTTTCTACTTGAATTCTTTATCGCAGGATTTCTTATACAAGCAGGAGCGTCATCTCTAAGTAGGATATATGGTATTGGAGAAGTTGTACCATATTCGGTGTTTGGCCTTGGTTTCGCCCTGGCCATTTGGGCTACCATAAGACGCTTGCGGGACATCAAGCGGAGCATATGGTGGGTAAGCATACTAATTGCCCCTCTCCTACTTGGGATGGTTCTTGGCGTTTTTGTAGGCTTGAATGGCACGGACATACTCGATAGTATCTTTGTGAAGGCAATTGGCATCGTTTTTTTCATCGTCTATCTACTGTTCTTGGGAGTTCTTCTATTCTCGCCCAGCGCATTCCCCAAGGAAAAGAAGGTTGCGGACATATTCAGAAAGTTACTGCGCCCTGAAACTAGTGAACAGACGAGTGAAGCCCTTACAGCGGAGTCTTCCGCTGGCGTTGAGAAAGCTAACACATTGGCTAAAAAAACCAGCTTCAGTATGGACAAAATAACCAAACTGGCCGTCATTACTGGAGCCTTGCTGGCTGGCATTGGGGTCTTCTACCATTATGTGATTTTCCTGCCCGGCGTTGAGCGTGACAAAGCCGATAAGGCCAGGCACCGCCAGGATGCTTACGGCCAATGTATGGAACAGGCCGACATTTCATATAGTACTGGCTGGGCGACGGCGTGTAAAAATGTAGCGGAATCGACCGCAATGGAATTAAAGAATTGCCTGTCAAACAAAGTCATCATGACAAATCCATACATGGGTGCTTCATACTGCAATCGCACATTTGGCGTGGCTGATCCCTCACCAGAATGCACTCTACCAGAGAGTCGTGCTAATTCGCTGAACGCAACATATAAAGAGGAACAGCAACGCTGTGCAACCGAGGCACGTCTTGGATTGAAATAATCGGCCTAACTCAAAAGTTGGTTAAAGGGGCTAGGCTCGAATATCATTTAAAATAATATGACTGTTTTTGGAAAACATTGATGTTCGCAATGGGCACAGAGCGGAAGTGAGTACGTGTTGGTTGTGCTGAATGACTTGAACCCCAACATTTCTGCATCTTAAGTAATCCCACCTAATAAAATGATCATCGGCACCGCAGGCCACATCGACCACGGCAAGACCTCGCTGGTGAAGGCGCTGACCGGCGTCGATGCGGACCGGCTGAAAGAGGAAAAGGCGCGCGGCATCACGATAGACCTGGGCTATGCCTACACGCCGCTGCCCAACGGCGAGATACTGGGCTTTGTCGATGTGCCCGGCCATGAGAAGCTGGTGCACAACATGCTGGCCGGTGCGACCGGCATCGACTTCGTGCTGCTGGTGATCGCCGCGGACGACGGCCCGATGCCGCAAACGCGCGAGCACCTTGCGATACTCGACCTGCTGGGGCTGAATCGCGGCGCGGTCGCATTGACCAAGATCGACTGCGTATCTGAAGCACGAATGGCGCAAGCCCACGCAGAAATCATTTCACTGTTGCATGACACTGCACTGGAAGGCAGCCCGATCTTTCCGCTCTCTTCCGTGAGCGGTTCAGGGGTGGATCCGTTGCGTCATTATCTTGAAGAAGCGGCGTCCTCACCGGCCTTGCGCACTCAATCTGGAAACTTCCGTCTGGCCGTGGATCGCTGTTTCACGTAGAGCGGCACCGGTACGGTCGTGACCGGCACCGTGTTCTCCGGCACGGTGCGGATCGGCGAGCAACTGTTGCTGTCGCCCGCCAACATCGCCGTGCGCGTGCGCGGCATCCATGCGCAGAACCGCCCGTCCGAGACCGGCATGACCGGCCAGCGCTGCGCGCTCAATCTGGCGGGAACGGATTTCAATAAAGACGACGTGCGGCGCGGCGACTGGATATTGGCCGAGCACGCGCATGGACCGACGCAGCGGTTGGATGTGCGGCTGCAGTTGCTGGCCGGCGCGGACAAACCATTGCGGCACTGGTCGCCGGTGCATTTTCATTTGGGTGCGGTTGATGTCATGGCGCGTGTGGCTCTGCTGGAGCACGACGTGCTCGAACCGGGAGCCAGCGGCCTTGCGCAGCTCGTGCTCGACCGGCCTATAGGCGCGCTGCGCGGCGACCGTTTCATTATTCGCGACCAGTCTGCGAGCCGGACAGTCGGTGGCGGCAAAGTGCTCGATCCTTTTCCACCGGAACGCAAACGCCGCACACCGGATCGATTGGCCGTGCTGGCTGCGCTCGAACGGCCCACGGCACTCGCGGCTTTACAGGAATTGCTGGATGCCTCGCCGAATGGCTTCGATCTGAAACGTTTTTTTATATCAGCCAATCTCAGCCCGGAAGAAGTCGCCGCATTGCGCCGCGATGTCCCGCTGGCCGAGATTGATGGCATCGCTTTTCCGATACAGGTCTGGGAATCTTTGCAGCAGGCTGTGCTGGAGCAGTTGAAGGAATCGCATAAGCAAGTACCCGACATGCTGGGGCCGGATGCGGGCCGGTTGCGCCGCTTGGCTGCCCCTCGATTGCCGCGCGCCATCTTCGCCAGTCTGCTTGCCACGTTGCGTGAGCAGGGCCGCATCCTTCAGAGCGGCCCGTGGTTACACTTGCCGGAACACCGCATCACGCTGGCACCCAAAGATCGAAATTTATGGCACAGAGTGAAGCCGTTGTTGCTGGATCAACCGTTCCAGCCGCCCAGAGTGCGTGACCTGGCTAATGCATTAGAGGTGGAAGAAGATCACATGCGGCGTTTGATGCAGCAACTGACGGCGATGGGAGAAGTTTACCGCGTGGCTCACGATCATTATTTCATGCTGCAATCGGTAGAGCAGCTGGCCGCCATTGCTCGCGAAATCGCAGCAGAGCATGGCAGCATTACGGCAGCTTTATTTCGCGATCGGATCGGCACAGGGCGCAAACTGGCCATCCAGATACTGGAGTTCTTCGATGCTGGTGCTATGACCCGGCGTGCGGGAGATGCGCATTACCTGCGGTGAGGAGTTTGAGGTAGTATTTGTGCGTAGCGGCTCAAATATTTATTGGAAGAGATTCGTTCCCCGGTGGGGCGGCCAGACTTCAAATCTGGCAAGGGCCGTCAGTCGGTTCTTGGTGGGTTCGACTCCCACTCTTTTCCGCCAATGATGTCAGTTGATCTGCATACTTTATTCAGCCGCCACTGCGGGCGCTGCGGCTGGTTTCTTCGGGGTACGCACCAGTAGCAGCAGCGGCAACATCATCACGAAGTTGAGTGTGGCGAACCAGAAGCTGTCGATGTAGGCGATGTTCTGCGCCTGATGCAGCACCGCCTTGGCTGCAATCGCGATGCCTTGCGGGTCGTGTGTGCCGAGATGCAGCGGGGCGAGATAGGTTTGCAGCGCTTCGTTAAACGGCGTGATCTCGCCGCGCAGCAGGCTCCAGTTCTGTTGCGTGTCGCGCGAAAAATAAGTAGCGAGTGTCGAGATACCCAGAGCGGAACCCATTGAGCGGATCAGGCTGTAGATTCCTGCTGCTTCGGCGGCAGCCTCTTTGGGCAGTGTGGTGAATGCGAGTGTGGAGATCGGCACGAAGATCAGCCCCATGCCCATGCCTTGCAGCATCATCGGCACGATCAGGTCGTTAGCGGTGATGTCGGAAGTGAAGCGCGTCATCAAATAATTTCCGGCGATGCTGGCGAAGATGCCAACGAAGATGAAATTGCGCAGCGGAATCTTGCCGATGAACTTGCCGACGAAGATCATCACCAGCAGCGAGGCCAGCCCGCGTGGCGCCATGTACAGTCCGGCCTCGAAGGTGGGGTAGCCTAAGAAGTTTTGCAGGAACAGGGATTGCAGAAACATGCCACCGAAGAAGCCGACACCTATCGCGGTCATCACCAGACTGGCGACCAGGTAGTTGCGGTCTTTGAAGATGCGCAGATCGAACAGTGGATGATGCTTGCCGGTGAGCGTGTAAATGATGAAGAAAATAAAAGATGCGGTGGCGACCAAGGCGGCGATGACCAGCATCTGCGAGCTGAACCAGTCGTCCTGATTGCCGCGATCCAGCACCAGTTGCAGCGCGCCGATCCCCAATGCCAGTGTAGCGAAACCCATCCAGTCCATGCGCCGTTCACGCACTGCGGTGTCCGGCACATGACTCATCGAGAGCACGAAGGAAGCAATGCCGACCGGCAGGTTGATGTAGAACGTCCAGCGCCAACTGATCACTTCGGTGAGCCAGCCGCCCAGCGTCGGTCCCAGTATGGGTGCGACCATCACGCCCATGCTCCAGATCGCCATCGCCTTGCCGCGTTGCTCTGCGGGAAAGATTTGCAGCATGATGGATTGCGACAGCGGCACCAGCGAGGCGCCGAACACGCCTTGCAAAAATCGGAACAGCACCATCTGGAACAATGAGGTCGCCATGCCGCACAGCATCGAGGTGATGACGAACCCGGCGATGCTGATCAGCAGGAATCGTTTCTGTCCGATGCGGTCGGTGATATAACCGGTGAGCGGCATGATGATTGCCGAGGCGATCAGGTAAGAGGTGAGCACCCAGCCGATGTTGTCCGGCGTGGCGTCGAGTTGTCCCGCCATATTGGGCAGCGCAACATTGACGATGGTGGTGTCCAGCACCTGCATGATGGTTGCGGCCATCACGGCGATGCTGGTCAATACCCGGTTGGCGTTCATTGCACTATTTCAGTTGCACGCTCACGGTCGCAGTCGCTCCAATGCGCAGCGGATGCTCGGCATCGGTCGGTGCGAGCTTGATGCGCACCGGCACGCGCTGTGCGATCTTTACCCAGTTTCCGGTGGCATTCTGCGGCGGCAGCAGCGAGAAAGCTGTGCCGGTGCCTCCGGAGAGGCTCTCCACTGTTCCCTTGAAATGCTGTCCGGGGTACATGTCGATCTTGATGTCCACGTCCTCTCCGGGATGGATGCCGACCAGTTCGGTCTCCTTGAAATTGGCATCAATGTGGAAACTGTCCTGCGCGATCAGTGCGAACAGTGGCATGCCGACACCGACCAGCGAACCCGCCGTGAGCGTGAGGTTGCTGATCTGTCCATCCTGCGTTGCCGTGACATGGGTATGCTCAAGGTCGAGCTTGGCTTGTGCGATAGCGGCCTGCGCTTTCAACACATCCCCGCGCTGCTCGGGTTTCTCCGGTGCTGAGAGAGCCTTGGTCAATTTGGCGCGCGCCTGCTCAAATGCGGCCTGCAAACTTTGTGATCGAGTCTGCGCATCGTCAAGAGATTGCTGTGAGAGAAAATGTTTTGCCACCAGTTCCTTGTCGCGTTCGTAACTGGCGCGTGCGTTGGCCAGGTCGCTTTCGGTCTGTGCGATTTGCGCGCGCGCAACGGAGACTTCCGCATTGTCCTGCCTCGCATTCTGTCTGGCAAGCGCCATGTCTGCCTGTGCACGTTGCAGGGCGATAGTGAAAGGTTCAGGATCGATGTCGAACAGTGCATCGCCTTTGTGCACCAGTTGGTTGTCTTTGACATGTACGGCAATGATGCGTCCGGAGACTTGCGACGCCACGTTCACCACATCCGCGTTGATATAGGCATTTTCAGTGCTGCGCGAAAGGCCGGAGAAATGTATGAAAGCGAATCCGCCCAGCAGAGCGGCGAGTGCCAGCACCATGGCGATGGTTATTTTATGTTGCTTGATGCGTTCCATAGTTAATCGGCGAGAATTTATTTCGCGCTGCGCTCTGCTGCCTGTACGGTGTTCGCTACCAGCATCGTGATCGTCATCGGGCCGACACCGCCGGGCACCGGGGTGATCCAACCGGCGACTTCCTTGGCCGAATCGAAGTCCACATCGCCACATAGCTTGCCGTCGGACATACGGTTGATGCCGACATCGATCACCGCCGCACCTGGTTTGATCATGCCGCCGGTGATCATCTTTGGCTTGCCGGTGGCCACCACCAGAATGTCGGCATCGCGGGTGAACTTGGCGAGGTCTACGGTCTTCGAGGTGCATATCGTCACGGTTGCGTTGTGTTGCAGCAGCATCAGCGCCATCGGTTTGCCGACAATGTTGCTGCGGCCTACTACTACGGCGTGCTTGCCTTCGATGCTGACGCCGCATTTTTCCAGCAGCTTCATCGCGCCATAGGGTGTGCAAGGTGCGAAGCGCATGTTGCCGGTGACCAGCGCGCCGACGTTCACCGGATGGAAGCCGTCCACGTCCTTGTCCGGGCTGATCGCTTCAAGCACCTTGCTGCTGTCGATGTGCTTGGGCACCGGCAGTTGCACCAAGATGCCGTGTATCTTCGCGTCGCGATTCAATTCTGCGATCTTCGCCAGCAATGTAGCTTCGGGCGTGTCTGCAGAGAGGATGATGTGCTCGGAATGCAGCCCCATTTCGGCGCAGGCCTTTACCTTGTTCGCAACATAGACCTTGGAGGCGGGATCTTCGCCGACGATGATGACCGCAAGACCAGGCGTTACGCCGCGCGCCTTCAACGCGTCGGCGCGCATTTTCCATTCGGCACGTATTTGCTGCGCGATTGTTTTGCCGTCGATGATCTGCGCCGTCATGTTTGCCTCCTTGTGCGTTGAGCTATCTGCTAGAAGCTGGGCTTGTCCGGTGCGTTCTCATAGTTTTTCACGCCTGACATGATTTCGGCGCGCGCTTCCTCAATGCCGCTCCATCCGCCAATCTTGACCCACTTGTTGGGTTCAAGGTCTTTGTAGTGCTCGAAGAAATGGCTGATTTGCTTGAGTATGATTTCCGGTAGCTCGGTGTAGTTTTTCAGGCTGCGGTAAAGTGTGGAGAGTTTGTCTACCGGCACGGCAAGAACTTTGGCATCCATGCCGGCTTCGTCTTCCATACTGAGCACGGCCAGCGGACGGCAGCGTACCACCACGCCGGTATTCAGCGGGACCGGCGTGATCACCAGTACGTCCACCGGGTCGCCGTCGTCGGACAAGGTATGCGGGATATAGCCGTAGTTGCATGGGTAGTGCATCGCAGTATTCATGAAACGGTCGACGAAGATTGCGCCGGACTCTTTGTCCACTTCATATTTTACGGGCTCTCCGTGCATGGGAATTTCGATGATGACGTTGAAATCATCGGGCAGATTTTTCCCGGAGGGGACTTTGTTCAGGCTCATGCAACTTTCCTTGATGTTGAAAAGTCGGCAATTATAAGCGATGCAGGGCGATGCCGCAGGGTCGTATGTTTAATAATGTGAAGGGTCAACTCAGGAATAAGATGCTATGGCAACGCAAGGAATGAAAAACGAATCCATCAAAGCTGTGGACAATGTCGTAACGCAGGTGTGGCTGGATTAAGCTGCTTAAAAGTGGTTATGGAATTGCAATGCTACGAATGTCGCAGGCGTTGCCTGACACAATGATTCTATCTCCGTCGCAGATATACTCTTTATCCAGCCCGATGGTGGATGATGGATAAATGTCGCAGTATGGGACTTCCACGATTGCAATTGCTTTGCTACCCCGGTATATGATTATTTTGTGTGAATTGATATTTGACCAATTTGTTGCGTTACTTAAATCGGCACAGGCGGCGGCGGCCAATGAACTTGTAAGTCCATAGACAAGCGAAACGAGAAGGTAAGCAAGCTTATTCAAACTTTTCCTCTAATCAACGCTCAACTGAAGTTAAGGACCTTGGAATATTCTTCATCAAGTCTCCCCACAAGAAATAATATTGGGCAGATTTTGTTTTTCGGACGCCAAATTAGCCCTGATAGCTGTACGAATCCGATACAAAAAGAGCCGATATCAACAAATCAGCATCATTTGGGTCAGATTAGACACTTTTTTTGGTTTCAAGACAAGCCCCTTAAAGTGACATTGGGCTGGATGAAAAAAACAGGGCGGTAATACCGCCCTGTTTTCTTGTTTTGCCAGCTTTTGTTTTAACAGCTCTAACTTATAGCAACGGCACGATCATCAGCGCGACGATGTTGATGATCTTGATCAACGGGTTCACGGCAGGGCCGGCAGTATCCTTGTATGGATCGCCGACGGTGTCGCCAGTCACGGCAGCCTTGTGTGCTTCCGAACCTTTGCCGCCGAAGTTGCCTTCTTCGATATATTTCTTGGCGTTATCCCATGCGCCACCGCCGGCGGTCATCGAGATCGCCACGAAGATGCCGGTGATGATGGTGCCGACCAATACGCCGCCGAGTGCTTGTGCGCCAAGGAAATAGCCGACAATCAAAGGTACTGCGATGGGCAGCAGCGACGGGACGATCATTTCCTTGATCGCGGCCTTGGTCAGCATGTCCACACAAGTGCCGTATTCCGGTTTACCGGTGCCTTCCATGATGCCGGGTATCTCCTTGAACTGACGGCGCACTTCCACGACCACCGATCCGGCGGCGCGACCAACCGCTTCCATGCCCATCGCGGCGAATAAATAAGGCACCATGCCGCCGATGAACAGGCCGATGATGACCATGTGGTTGGACAGGTCGAAGGTCGTGACCACGTTCCCCATCTTGGCTTGTAAAGCGTGGGTGTAGTCGGCGAATAACACCAGCGCGGCCAGACCTGCGGAGCCGATCGCATAACCTTTGGTGACGGCCTTGGTAGTGTTGCCTACAGCATCTAACGCATCGGTGATCTTGCGCACGTCAGGAGGCAATTTGGACATTTCGGCGATACCACCTGCGTTGTCGGTGATCGGGCCATAAGCATCCAGTGCCACAATGATACCGGCCATGGACAACATCGAGGTCGCAGCGATCGCAATGCCATACAGTCCGCCCAGATGGTAAGCACCCCAAATCGCCAGGCAGACAACCAACACCGGAGCGGCAGTGGCCTTCATCGACACGCCCAGACCGGCGATCACGTTGGTACCGTGACCGGTGGTGGAAGCTTCGGCGATATGGCGCACCGGCGCGTATTCGGTGGCAGTGTAATACTCGGTGATCCACACCATCGCTGCAGTCAAGCCCAGCCCGATCAGCGTGGCGTAGTAGAGGTGACGTGATGAAACCAGCACACCGTCTATCGTCACGCCATCGCCCAGCATCATCGTGGTGATGGGGTAGAAGGCGATCGCCGCCAGCACTGCAGAGACGGTCAAGCCGCGATACAGCGCGTTCATGATCTTGCCGCCTTCGCGCGCCTTGACGAAGAAGGTGCCGACGATGGAAGCGATGATCGAGAAACCGCCGAGCACCAGCGGATAGATCACAGCTTCAGGAGAACCGGTAATCAGCAGGCCACCCAACACCATGGTAGCGATGATGGTCACTGCATAAGTCTCAAACAGATCGGCGGCCATACCAGCGCAGTCGCCCACGTTATCACCGACGTTGTCGGCAATAACCGCAGGATTGCGAGGATCGTCTTCGGGAATTCCGGCTTCGACTTTACCGACCAGGTCGGCACCAACGTCAGCGCCTTTGGTGAAGATGCCGCCACCAAGACGGGCGAAGATGGAGATCAGCGAACCGCCGAAAGCCAGGCCCACCAGCGCATGCGTGGCCTCTGCGGAATTTTCGTGCATCATCAGGGTAAGAAAGGCGTAATAGCCTGCCACGCCGAGCAGACCCAGGCCAACCACCAGCATGCCGGTGATCGCACCGCCTTTGAAAGACACGTTCAATGCTGCGTTCAGGTTTTCTTTGGCGGCTTCAGCGGTGCGCACATTGGCGCGCACCGACACGTTCATGCCGATATAGCCGGTCAGGCCGGAGAGGATTGCACCTATGGCGAAGCCGACGGCTGTCGGCCATTTCAGCGTAACCAGAATGACGACGAACAATATCGCACCGACGATGCCTATCGTGGTGTATTGACGATTCAGGTAGGCCGAAGCGCCTTCCTGGATCGCTGCAGCGATGCCGCGCATTTTCTCGTTACCGGCAGATTTGCCCAGTATCCATTGGGTAGAAAACACACCGTACGCGATTGCAACTAGGGAACATAACAACGCAAATAACAGACCACCTGACATAATTTCTCTCCTTAGATGTTAAACCTGAATTAACTCAAACTTTGAAACTGCCCAGCTTTTTTGGTACGGCTACATTTTTAAGACGAATATATTGCGGCAGACCATCCTTGTACGGCGGATAGTCCTCGCCCTTGATCAGCGGCGCGAGATAGGTGCGGCATTTTTCGGTGATGCCGAAACCGTCTGCGGTAATGAAGTCGCGCGGCATCATCTTCTCCACGTTCGCCACATCTTTGAGTTGGGCGACGCCAACCTTCCATTTGTACGGCTTGGCGGAGACGCGGACAACGGTGGGCATCACCGCATTCTGTCCTTTCAGCGCCAGTTCTACCGCAGACTTGCCGAGCGCATAGGCTTGTTCGACATCTGTCTTGGAGGCAATGTGGCGAGCGGCGCGTTGCAGGTAATCAGCGACTGCCCAGTGGAATTTATAACCCAGTGCGGCCTTCACCATATTGGCGATGACCGGTGCTGCACCGCCCAGTTGGGCGTGCCCAAAGGCGTCGCGCACTCCCTGGTCGGAGAGGAACTTGCCATCTGCGCCCTGCACGCCTTCCGACACGACGACAGAGCAGTAGCCGTGTTTTTTTACCATGGCATCCACCTTGGCAAGAAACTTGGTTTGATCAAACGGGATTTCTGGAAACAGGATAACGATGGGCAACTCGCAATTCTTGTCCGAGGCTAATCCGCCTGCAGCCGCAATCCATCCCGCGTGGCGCCCCATCACTTCCACCACGAACACCTTGGTCGAAGTTTTGGCCATCGAGGCCACGTCGAAGCTGGCTTCGCGTACCGACACCGCAACGTACTTGGCCACCGAACCGAAGCCGGGACAGCAGTCGGTGATGGGCAGGTCGTTGTCCACGGTCTTGGGCACGTGGATGGCTTGCAGAGGGTAGCCGAGTTTTTCGGAGAGTTGGGAAACCTTGAGGCAGGTGTCGGCGGAATCTCCGCCGCCGTTGTAGAAGAAATATCCGATGTTGTGCGCCTTGAATACTTCGATCAGGCGTTCGTACTGAGCCTTGTTTTCCTCCAGTCCTTTGAGTTTGAATCGGCATGAACCGAATGCGCCGGAGGGGGTGTAACGCAATGCGGCGATGGAGGTGGCGGAATCTTTGCCGGTGTCTATTAGGTCTTCGGTCAGCGCACCGATGATGCCGTTGCGTCCTGCGTATACCTTGCCGATCTTGTCTTTATGCTTGCGTGCGGTTTCGATGACTCCGCACGCCGACGCGTTGATCACTGCAGTAACGCCGCCGGATTGCGCATAAAAAGCATTCTTTTTCGCCATGCCACTCCTCCCTTGATTTATTTTCTTGCTGCTACCTAAACATGGTCCTTTTGCGATGATCCATTCTCAAAACCTAATATTACGATATTTTTTGGTGCAAAGCATGATTAATGTATTTGCCTCATGCTTGCTGTACGCCAGCTACCTGTTGCAGTGTAATTGAGGTATTACTTGATTGGTAGAGGAGTCAGTGCAGCCAAGTAGCGTTCGAGGTTTCTTACGTAGTGTGCGGCGTTGGCATGTATCGCCGCAATCTCTTCTTTACCCAGGATGCGCAACACTTTTCCGGGCGAGCCTATCACCAGTGAGTTATCGGGGATCACCTTGCCTTCAGTGATCAGCGTGTTAGCACCGATCAGACAGTTTCTGCCTATGACGCTGCTGTTGAGTATGACCGCCTTGATGCCGATCAGGCTCCCTTCGCCTATCTTGCAGCCATGCAAGGTGGCCTGATGACCCACCGTCACATTGGCTGCGACAGTGAGAGGCGTGCCGGGATCGGTGTGCAGTACTGCGCCATCCTGGATGTTGCTATTAGCGCCGATGTGGATAGGTTCGTTGTCTCCGCGCAGCACTGCGTTGAACCACACGCTGACATTGTTTTCCAGAATGACTGAACCTATGACTGAGGCATTGTCGGCGATGAAATGTCTCTCGCCGCGTAGCTCGGGGATGCGGTCGCCCAGGCGATATAGCATGGCTAGCTTTTCGTCAGAGCAGCCACACCCGCGGCTGCGATTTGTCCATCCTGCGACGAGCGCACGCCGCTGATCCCCAAGCCGCCCACGATGATTCCATCCAGTATCAGTGGTACACCGCCTTCGGCTGGGATCACGCCGGGCAGGGCCAGATGTATCAATCGGCCGCCCAGTACGGCATCTTCAGATACCTTTGTGGGGCGTTGAAAAGCGACTGCTGCATGGGCTTTTTGGATCGCGGTTTCCAGACTGCCAAACTGGGTGTCGTGGCTGCGTTGCAGATAGAGCAGATGACCGCCATCGTCAACCACGGCAATCACTACGCGCCACTCATTTTGCAATGCTTCCGCTTGCGAAGCTGCGGCGATGCGCTTGGCATCTTCCAGTGTGAGTATGGGTTTGTTCGCCATTATTTTCTCTCCAGAGCAGCGAAAATCTGATCGCGTATTGTTTCCACGCCACCGGTACCGCGGATGCTCACGCACTTCGGTGCTTTCGGGTCACCGGACTTTGCCCAGGCCGTGTAGTAATCGACCAATGGTTGAGTCTGGTCGTGATAAACGGTAAGCCGTTTGATTACAGTATCTTCAATATCGTCGGGACGCTGAACGAGTTCCTCGCCTGTGAGGTCATCCTTGCCCGACACCTTGGGCGGGTTGAACTCCACGTGATAAGTGCGACCGGAAGGCAGATGCACGCGGCGTCCGCTCATACGCTGGACGATCGCACTATCAGCCACTTCGATCACCACCACGAAATCTATCTGAATGCCGGCATCCTTTATCGCTTGTGCTTGCGGGATAGTTCGCGGAAAGCCATCGAACAAAAAACCCTTGGCGCAGTCCGGCTCTTTGACGCGATCTTTCACCAGGCCGATGATGATACCATCGGAGAACAGGTTCCCCGCATCGATCACCTTCTGTGCAGCTATTCCCAGCGGGGTGCCCGCTTTGACAGCTGCGCGCAGCATGTCGCCAGTGGAAATTTGCGGTATGTGGTATTTTTCTTTGATGTAATTCGCCTGGGTGCCTTTGCCTGCACCCGGCGGTCCTAACAATATCAGTCTCATTTTGTGCCTATCCCTGATTTGTTTTGCGCTTCAAACATTTGCCTTGCTGCGTGCAGATCTTGTTCGGTATCCACGCCGTTGGGCGGTGCTTGCTCGGCGATGACCACGCCGATTTTGTACCCATGATACAACGCGCGCAGTTGTTCCAGTGCTTCAAAGTGTTCGATCGCTGCCGGAGCAAGCTGTCCATAGGCGCGCAGGAAACCGGCCCGGTATGCGTAAATGCCTATATGGCGCAGTACGGGCAGGCCTTCCGGTAGAGGTTGTTGATGAGCGAACGCATCGCGTGGATAAGGGATAGCCGCGCGGCTGAAATACAAGGCGTTGCCATTTTTATCCAGCACCGTCTTCACGATGTTCGGGTTGTGCATAGCCGCTTCATCGTTGATCGCATGGCAAGCTGTGGCAATCGCACATTCAGGATGCTGATGCAGATGCACGGCTACGTTGCGGATCAGCGCGGGAGGAATCAACGGTTCGTCGCCTTGTACATTCACGACGATAGTGTCATCCGGCCAGCCTTGCAGTTCAACCACCTCGGCGATGCGTTCCGTGCCGCTTACGTGGCTTTCTTTTGTCAAGCACGCCTTGAAGCCATGTTCGTGCACCACGTTGGCGATTGCGTGGTGGTCGGTTGCGATCCAGATTTGTTGCGCGCCGCTTTGCGCCGCTTGTTCTGCAACTCGTACCACCATGGGTTTACCGGAAATCAGCAATAGTAGTTTGCCGGGTAATCGCGTGGACGCGTGCCGTGCCGGGATGACGACGTGAAAATCGGTCATCGAATCTTTTCGATTTCTTCGGGGGTGAGCTTGCGCGCCTCATCGACCAGCATCACCGGAATGTCGTCGTCGATTTTATAGGCCAGCCGGTCAGCTTTGCAGATCAATTCCTGCGCAGTTTTTTGATAGACCAGCGGAGATTTGCACAATGGGCAAACGAGGATATCAAGCAGTTTGGTGTCCATGGGGTTTGATCTTACTCAGTATGTGATCCATCAGGGCCGGGTCGACTTGGGCATCAACTCGCAATACCCAATATCGCGCATCAGCGAATGCTGTGCATTTTACCGCATCTTTTTCGGTCAGGAGTATCGCGTCGCAATCGGCAAAGACCAGATCAGTCGCAGAATAAGGATGATGGTCTGGAAATGCGTGAGGAGTGAAGGGGATACCCAATGCCCCCAGATGCTGGAAGTAGCGTTGAGGATTTCCGATGCCCGCGACGGCATGGATATTTTGTGTGAGAAAATAATCTGCAGAAACAGTTTTATGGGGGTCGATCAGATTGTTGAACATATCGCCCGATAAGTGCATTGCATATTGTCCCTCTGCAATTTTGTCGCCATTTACTACTACCGCGTCTACGGTCTGTAAGCGCGATACCGGTTCGCGTAACGGACCGGCAGGGAGCATCAAACCGTTGCCGTAGCCAAGCGCGTCATCAATGACCGCGATTTCAACATCGCGCTGTAAGCGGTAATGCTGCAAGCCATCATCACACAGCACAACATCACATTCTGGATAGATATGCAAAGCCGCACGAACCGTGGCAACGCGATTTGCACCTACCCATACAGGACATAAATTGCGTTGAGCCATCATCAGCGGTTCATCTCCGACTTGTATGGGTGTGCTTAGCAAAGTTACTTGTTGTGGTTCTGGGATTGTACGTCCAAATCCGCGACTGACGATGATGGGCTGCCAGCCGCGCTCGATAAATTGTTGTGCCAAGGCAAGTGTGAGCGGGGTTTTGCCAGTCCCTCCGACATTGATGTTGCCGACCACGATGACAGGCAGCAATAAACGCTCGCTAGTTAGGATGCCGTTTTGATACATTGCGCGACGTATTGCTACCAGTGCGCGAAAAACCAGGCTGATCGGAAAAAGAATCAGGTGCAGTGGGGTGAAGCGGTACCAGTGGTGTTGCAGCCAGAGCACGTTAGGGGTTGCCGTTACTTGGGCTGGCTCTGCGTGGTGAAAGTGATACGCCCGTACCCGGCTCTCCTTGCAGCTTCCATCACGTTTATCACGGATTGATGCGGGGCTTTGGCATCTGCATTAATTACGATGGTAGGATCGGCTTGATCACCAGCTGCATTTCTCAATGCGATGGCCAGCGCATCTACCCCTGTGTAAGACAGGCCTTTATTGTTGATGGCGTAGTGCTCCGAAGCATCCACCGCAACGTTGATGGGTTTAATTTGAGCAGCGGTTGCAACACCACCGGCTTGTGGCAGATTGATCTGCAATTCGGAAAATTTGGCGTAGCTGGTGGTCACCATCATGAAAATCAAAATTACCAGCAACACGTCTATCATCGGGATCAGATTGATCTCCGGTTCTTCGCGTCTACGCCCAACTCGGAAATTCATGGCAGATTAACCCGTGCGTTGGCCGTGTACGATGCCGACCAGCTTGAGGGCCTGTTGTTCCATCTCGATGGTAAGGCTGTCGACTTGCGAACGGAAGTGGCGGTAGAAAATCATGCTCGGAATCGCCACGATCAGACCAAAGGCGGTGTTATAAAGGGCTACGGAAATGCCATGTGCAAGTACCGCCGGGCTGTTACCTACAGCAGATTGCGAGCCAAATATCTCGATCATGCCGACCACAGTGCCGAACAGTCCCAGTAACGGGCTGATGGAAGCTATCGTCCCCAAAGAGGTGAGGAAGCGTCCCAAGTCGTGTGAGACTGCACGTCCAGCTTCTTCAATGGATTCTTTCATCACTTCGGGCGGACTTTTGATGTTCTTCAAGCCGGCGGCAAAAATACGCCCCAATGACGAGCTGTCGGCAAGTTTGGTTAACATGCCATCGCTGACACCACGTTGTTTGAGTTCCTTGATGACTTCATCCAGCAGGGAGGGAGGAGCGATACGATTACTGCGCAAAAACATCAGGCGTTCAATGATCAGACCGACTGCGATGATGGATGCCAGAATTAAAAACCAAATCGGCCAGCCGGCCGCTTCTACAATTACAAACACGTGGATTCTCCAAATGTGCTTTAATTAATCAAGGCACAACTGTAACGTGTCGCACCGAGTTGAGCAACCTTTCTCAGGATTTACTTCAGCACTATTTTGCTAAGCTACCATTTGAAAAGGGTATTTCTGTTTACTCACAAAACCTGTGTATAACTTTGTGGATGAATCTCAGGAATAGTCCTTTAACTTGGCGTGGCACAACGGATTTTGTTGCTTTGCCTATTTTTTGCAACTCAATAATATTTAATCAAAACAATTAGTTATTGTAAGCTTGTGGTTTTGTTGCTGAATGAAGTGATGAAGAGCGGCGAATTTCCTTGGATTGTGGATTATTTCGGATTGTCAATATGGTTTTTGACCTTTTTTTTGAAGAAAAAACGCGCGTATTTCGAGTTGCAGAACTCAACTTAGCAATCAAGCAGTTGCTGGAAAACAACGTCCCTTTATTGTGGGTACGCGGAGAAATTTCAAATTTAGTCAAGGCCGCTTCCGGCCATTTTTATTTTTCGCTGAAGGACGATCAAGCACAAGTTCGCTGCGTGATGTTCCGCCACAAAAATGTATTGCTGAGCAATCAAATCAGCAATGGGCAACTCGTCGAAGTATTAGCGGTCGCTACTTTATATGAACAGCGCGGCGACTTTCAGTTGACCGTCGAGCAGATTCGTCCGGCAGGATTGGGCATACTGTATGAACAATTCGCGCGGCTGAAACAATTGCTAGAAAGCCAGGGCCTGTTCGCCGCCGAGCGCAAACGCCCTTTGCCCGTCTTCCCCAAACGCATCGGCATCATCACCTCGCCGCAGGCCGCCGCGTTGCGCGATGTGCTCACTACGCTAAGGCTGCGTATGCCGAGCGTGCCGGTGGTGTTGTATCCCACACAGGTACAAGGGACAGGTAGCGCAGAAAAGATCACGCAGGCTATCGTGGCAGCCAATCAGCGCAAGGAGTGCGATGTGCTTATTGTATGTAGAGGCGGCGGCAGCATCGAAGACCTGTGGGCGTTCAATGAAGAAGCAGTCGCGCGCGCGATCGCCGCCAGCAAAATTCCCATCGTCAGCGGGGTCGGGCACGAGACCGATTTCACGATTGCCGATTTCGTCGCCGACGAACGCGCCCCCACTCCCACCGCAGCTGCGCAACGCGTAGCCCCGGATCGACATGCCCTGCTCAGGGGTTTGCAAGACCAGGCGCAGCACCTGCAACGCGCGCAGCGCAACCGCATGCAGAACGCGATGCAGGCCGTGGACTACATGCAGCGCAGGCTAGTGCACCCCGCGCAACAGTTGCAACGCCAGACCCAGCAATTAGAGCAGCTGCAACAACGCATGCGGCGCGCCTTTGCTTATCGACAACAGCATCAACATTGGCAGTGGCAAACACTGGCGCGACGTATGGTGGTCATAACCAGCAACTTGGGTGGCGTTGTTGGCCAGATTGGTAGAATGGCTAGTAGTTTTATCAAGGCGATGCATGCGACGCAAGCGCAGCGATTAGTGAGAGTGAATAATGCGGCGCAGCATTTGATCTTGCTCGACCCGCAAAAAGTCTTGGCACGAGGCTATAGTATGGTGCAAGATGCGAGTGGAAACGTGGTGTTGGATGCAGGGAAGTTGGTGGTCGGCACTGAATTGGATATTACCTTTGCTAAAGGTTGGGCACGGGCTGAGATCAAGGAACGTGGGGAACACTAAAGGGATGGCGGTATGAGCAACGCGGCTGAATGTTTTAAAGCAAGATATGCCCCATTTATTTCGATTCGGTTTTCAAATGATTATCTTGATAGAACTTCAATCCTGGAGGGAGTGACATGAAGTTATTTCGTTTATTATTTTTACTGCCTGCGGGTCTTTGGATTTTGCTGAGCGGTTGTGCGACTACCGTCGATCCCAAGGACGAGAACCTCTCGATGATCTACGGCTATATAGACATGAGTGCGGCGCCTTCAGTACTTAAAGAGGTTTCCATCAGGGAAGATGGTGGGTGGGGAAATGTCGACACTGCTGTCGAGCGCAATGCATGGACAGAAAGGGGCGGAATGTTCTGGCATTTGGGTGTTGAGCCGGGGTCATATCAGATACATTCTTTCGGGGACGGGAAGAACCGTTATAAGTATGGTAAAGATGGCCAGAGCGGAACTACAATTCGAATAGAGAAGCCGGGTATCTACTTTATGGGGAGTTATGCCTACACAATCAAGTCGAAACAGACCTCCGGGTCTGACGGTTTCGATTTGAAACCAACCGCGAGTCAACACGAAGTGGAGCTTTTGGAACGACTGATTAAAATAATGGAGTCAAAAAAAGACGACAAGGTTTATGTGCGCCAATACGGCTGGTTGAAAAAGCGCCTTTCCGAATTAAAGCGCTGAAAGTATTTTAAGGGGTTCAATTGAGCGCATGCTTGATAGTTTGCGCACGTTGGGAATGGATGTGATGTGGCTGGGTGACAACGCCTAACGTGTTGCTGCCCACAATAGAATTTTCAGGTCAAGAAAGAAAATTATTTGCAACGCGGCTAAGGTCTTCCGTTCGTTGACGGAGGTGTTGGCGATTGGTGCGAAACTGGATATCAAATTGGTTGAAGGGTGAATCCAGGCTGAGGTGCAAAATTTAAAATGGGACTCAATAGGTCTGAATTGCGCTTTGCAGTATCATCGTGCCCTAACGAAATTACTACCCAGTTCAATCGTAATGACATCCGAAAATTTCATTGATCTTCCTCCTCTGCTCAATGCGCGCGGCACGATTACGCTGCCAGGCTCAAAAAGTATTTCCAATCGCATTTTGTTGCTATCGGCCTTGGCGCAGGGTACGACTGAGATACGCGATGTGTTGTTGTCGGATGACACAGGACATATGCTGGACGGCTTGCGCACTCTGGGTGTCGTGGTGGAGCAGCTGGAGTCTCATGTGTTCCGTGTGCAGGGCTGCGGCGCGAATTTTCCGGTCAAGCAGGCAAAGTTATTTCTGGGCAATGCCGGTACCGCGTTCCGTCCGCTAACGGCGGCGTTAGCGTTGTCTGGCGGAGACTACAAATTGTCCGGCGTGGCGCGCATGCACGAGCGACCGATAGGTGATCTGGTGGATGCGTTGCGCGAACTCGGTGCGGACATCGAATGCCTGGACAATGAAGGTTTCCCCCCGCTGCAAATTCACCCGGCGAAATTCACTGAGGTGACTCGCGTCAGCGTGCGTGGCGATGTATCCAGCCAGTTTCTCACTGCGTTGTTAATGTCCTTGCCGCTGCTGGACAGGAAGATTACCGTCGATGTGATCGGCGAATTGATCTCCAAGCCGTATATCGAAATCACATTGGCGATGATGGCGCGCTTCGGTGTGACTGTGCAGCGCGATGGCTGGCGCAGTTTCACGATGGCTGCAGGAAGCAGCTATGTGTCGCCTGGCGTGATCTATGTGGAAGGCGATGCGTCGTCTGCTTCTTATTTTCTTGCGGCGGGTGCGATTGGCGGCGGGCCAGTGCGCATCGAAGGCGTAGGCAGCGATAGCATCCAGGGCGATGTGCAGTTTGCCGATGCGCTGGCGTTGATGGGTGCGCAGATCGAAATGGGTGCGAACTGGATGGAGGCGAGTGCGCCAAAATCAGGGATCCTCAAGGCGGTCGAGCTGGACTGCAACCACATTCCAGATGCGGCGATGACACTGGCGGTCGTCGCGCTCTTCGCCGAAGGCACAACCACGCTGCGCAACATCGCCAGCTGGCGCGTCAAGGAAACCGACCGCATCGCGGCAATGGCGACTGAGTTGCGCAAAGTCGGGGCGATGGTTGAAGAAGGCGAAGATTTTATTCGCATCACACCACCAAAAAAGGTAACGGGTAAAACCAGCGGCTCTGGCTTTGTATCTTTCTTTAAATCCTTGCTAAGCTCTCTTCGATCTTCCATACCTAGCCACGCTCTCCACAATCCCCGATTCTCGATCCATAATCCTGCTTCAGCCATCGACACCTACGACGATCACCGCATGGCCATGAGCATGGCCTTGGTCGGCCTACGTATTCCGGGCGTCGCAATTCGCAACCCCGGCTGCACCGCCAAAACCTATCCCGACTTTTTCCGCGATCTACGAAATATATCGTCCAGGTCTAACTAACCGGCTGCGACCGGGAATGACCGACCGATTCGAGAAGTTGGTTCGCCCGTTGCAGCAAGATGCCCGATTGGTCGAGGTGGGAACCGCTGCGTTGGCTTGCGGGATCAATGGCTACGAATATTCCCCGACAATGTTGACAGGCGACTCGCCTTCCAAGATACTCGACCCGCACTTGTAGCCGACGACCGCAGGTGGAACATTCCTGCACAAAATATGTCGCGTGTGGCATTTCAAAACTCCTTTTTTGCGCCCTAGCCCTTCAAACTCGTCATCATTATTCGCCATTGCCGGAGAGTTGTCAACCAATCCAACGGGGCATACGAGTCGGCACAAACGGTGTGCAACACGAGTGGAGTGTACATTCACGCAAGGAAAGCCGCCCTATTTCTGAATTTGGAAGAATGGGTGGTTTTCAGCCGTAAGAGCGCGGCGCGCAACCAACGATTCCGCTCTTTTCGGACTTCGTTGGCGGTTAGCAGTTTAGGATTGCTACTTCACCTGCTGAATCGACTTGATCGCCACGGTTTCCACCGGGACGTGGTCGAAGTTATTCGTATCGTGAACCGGCCTTTGCACGATCTGATCGAGCACTTCAATGCCTTGTGTCACTTGGCCGAAGACGCAATATCCATATTGCTCGGGCGTACGGCCTTTGAAGTCGAGCTTGTCGTTGTCGGCGAGGTTGATAATGAACTGGCTCGTCGCGCTGTCGCAATCGTCGGCCCGGCGGAACATGGAAATCGATCCGCGACGGTTTTTCAAGCCGTTGTGGGCC
>JANXXH010000097.1 GCA_025350705.1 Gallionella sp. | reverse complement strand
CACGGCGCAGTGTCCGAGCTGACCGTGCACGAGATGGTCACGGGCGCGCTGCAACACAGCGATGCGCAAGTGGCGTTGGCCGTCAGCGGCATCGCCGGGCCGAACGGCGGCACAGCGGACAAGCCGGTCGGCACAGTGTGGTTCGCCTGGGGAATAAAGCACGGCGAGACTCATGCGCAACGTCATCAGCTAAAGGGAAATCGTGCCGAAGTGCGCGCCCAGGCGGTGCATATCGCCTTGCAAGGCGTAGTTAACTTATTGAATAAAATGACCAAAATGGCATAAATAAACAAAAAGAACGAACGTTCTGTACAAATCCAAAATGATGTGCCACAATTCGCCATCACTTTTTGCCAACATCATTCTGAAGGGAGATCGCAATGGACGACAACAAATCAAAAGCACTCGCAGCGGCACTGGGTCAAATCGAAAAACAATTCGGCAAAGGCTCGATCATGCGCTTGGGCGAACATGACGTGGCGCGCGACATACAAGTCGTGTCCACCGGCTCGCTGGGCCTGGACATCGCGCTCGGTGTGGGCGGCTTGCCGCGCGGCCGAGTGATCGAGATCTATGGCCCGGAATCATCCGGCAAGACGACACTTACACTGCAAGTGATCGCCGAGATGCAAAAGCTCGGTGGCACAGCAGCCTTCATCGATGCGGAACACGCGCTCGATCCTCAGTACGCGCAGAAACTCGGCGTCAAGGTCGAAGACCTGCTGATCTCGCAGCCGGACAACGGCGAACAGGCGCTGGAAATCACCGACATGCTGGTGCGCTCAGGCTCGGTGGATGTGGTGGTGATCGACTCGGTTGCCGCGCTGACGCCCAAGGCCGAGATCGAAGGCGAGATGGGCGATGCGCAAATGGGCTTGCATGCGCGCCTGATGTCGCAAGCACTGCGCAAGTTGACTGCCAATATCAATCGCAGCAACACCATGGTCATCTTTATCAATCAAATTCGCATGAAGATCGGCGTGATGTTCGGCAACCCTGAAACCACCACCGGCGGCAACGCGCTCAAATTCTATGCCTCGGTGCGCCTCGATATCCGGCGCATCGGCGCAATCAAGAAAGGCGACGAAGTGGTCGGCAACGAGACCCGCGTCAAGATCGTGAAGAACAAGGTTGCACCGCCGTTCCGCGAAGCGCTGTTCGATATCCTGTATGGCGAAGGCATCTCGCGCGAAGGCGAGATCATCGACCTCGGCGTGCAACACAAGCTGGTCGAGAAATCTGGCGCATGGTATGCCTACAAGGGCGAAAAGATCGGCCAGGGCAAAGACAATGCGCGCGAATATCTGAAAGAGCATCCCGAAGTCGCGCGTGAGATCGAAAACAAAGTGCGCGAAGCAGTCGGTGTTGCGCTACTCGAACCTTTTGTAAAGCCCAACGCGAAAGCCGCCGACAAGGCCGCTGAGAAAGCTGTTGAAAAAGCCGGTGAAAAAACTGCTGCAAAAGCAGGCGCGAAGGCCGTTGAGGAAAAAGTCTGAGAGTAATGATGCATCTAGGGATTCAGAGTTCGTCCAAATGCAAGGCGCAAAAAAATTTGCGTAGCGCCACATATGGTTTATATGTAAGCAAGAAAATTTTTTAGCAACGCAGCAGTTGGAATGAAATCTGGATCAAAAGGTGCATCATTAAACCTGCGTGCACGGGCCTTGCAGCACCTCGCTCGCCGCGAATACAGCCGCGCCGAATTGCGCGCCAAGCTGTTACCGCATGTGCAACCCGATGCGGAGTTTGAACAAGCGCAGCCTGTCAGCCTGGATGCGCTATTGGACGACTTTACCAAACGTGGCTGGTTATCCGACGCACGCGCAGCCACGCAACTGGTACACGCCAAACGCAGCCGTTTCGGCACGCAACGTATCACACATGAGTTGCGCGAGAAGGGTATATCCGAAAGCCTGATCAGCGAAGCATTGCCGCAACTGAAAGAAACAGAACTTGAAGCAGCACGTGAGGTGTGGAAAAAGAAATTCGGTGCCGCACCGCAGGATGAAAAAGAAAAAGCCAAACAAGTTCGTTTTCTGCAATCTCGCGGGTTTTCGCTGGATGTGGTTTTCAAGGTGATGCGAATTTCTGACTCCGAGGGTTGACGATGCCTGTTATATTGCGCTACAAAGGCTACACGTTTTTCTTCTTCTCTAACGAGGGCAACCCGAGAGAGCCGTTACACGTTCATGTGAGAAGGGCAGAAGCAACTGCAAAATTCTGGGTCGAGCCGCAAGTCGGGGTTGCGGAAAGCTATGGCTTGAGCAGTCAAGAGTTGAACGAGCTTGCAAAGGTGGTTGCCGACAACCGCCAATTGATAGAAAGGGCATGGCATGAGTTCTTTGGCTAAAGCAGTGAGTTTCGATGCGAATACGATGTGGGTGGATTTCGTTGATGGCCGCAAGCTGGGTGTGCCGCTGGCCTATTTCCCGCGTCTGTTGAATGCTACGGCCAAGCAACGCGATCATTATGAAATCAGCGGCGGCGGCAGCGGGCTGCACTGGGATGAGATTAACGAAGACATCAGCGTCGAAAACTTGTTGCTAGGCATAGGCGATAGAACCAGAAGCCCTTTGATGGCTGCTTGAGTTTGTAGCTAAGCTGACCCCGTCCCGCGCATATGAGTACGCCGGCAATTTCACCAGTCGTCGCGTACTGCAACTGCATGGAAGACATCAAGCTGCGGCTGCTCAAGGTAAATAAGATCCTTTCAGGGCATTCTCCAATGAAGCATGAGGGTCTTGACGGTGAAGTCGTCTGTCTCCTCATCAGGAAGTCCCTTGAACAAATCGCCTTCGCCTCACTCATTGCTCATAAGGACGCGTACGCAAAGGTACATGCGGACTTTGCGAAGACCTGGCGCGTCAAGCGAATGCTCGAGTGCATCGAGGCCATTCATCCGGACTTTTACCCCAAGCCGATCGCCTTTCCTACGGTAGAGACTGGTCGTGTGAAGCATTTTCTCGATGTGAAGGTTGGATACCTAACGCGAGATGATTTTGTTTTTTTATATGGCACCTGCAGTGAGGTGCTGCATACATGGAATCCGTATCGTCCAGGTCCTCGCGTCGTCGATACCCAACGTCCCCTGGCGGAGTGGGTGCAACGCATACAACGTCTTCTAGACCTGCACTACATCCGGCTTGCCGGTCAAGAGGGTGTTTGGGTAGTTCAGATGCATCATCCGGTTGATGGAAAAGTACATGCCTTTCCGGCCAGCTAGCAGCACGCGTGGGCGCGTCCCCACATGGGGAACGCGCGCGCAAGGCGTACCCGCCCTAACAACTACAACGCCACACGATTATTCTGGAAATGACTCACACCGAAACGCAATCTAACAGCCAAAATCTCGCGGATATTTTTAACGCCTCACTGGCGGCGGTTGATCCGTACAATGCCGTGCTCAAGGCGGCCAGGGTCGAGAGCGATCAATTGCAGATTGCCGGCGCGAAGTATGACCTTGCCGCATTCGAGCGTATCGTCATAGTCGGTGCGGGCAAAGCCACGGCGCGCATGGCGCTGGCAATCGAAACACTGCTTGGCAAAAAAATCAGCGCAGGGCTGATCGTCGTCAAGGACGGCCACACGGCGCCGTTGTCCATCATTGAGCAGGCGGAATCTTCTCATCCCGTCCCCGGTGAAGCAGGTGTTGCGGGTACTGCCCGTATTCTGGACATGGCGCATGCAGCCAATGAGAGAACATTGTTCATTTGCCTGATCTCCGGCGGCGCCTCCGCGCTACTGGTTGCGCCTTCAGCAGGGATAACATTACAAGACAAGCAGGACGCGACCCGCTTGTTGCTGAATGCGGGCGCATCCATCAACGAATTGAATGCGGTACGCAAACATCTCTCGATGGTGAAGGGTGGCAGGTTGGCGCAGGCCGCTTATCCGGCGCAAGTGGTGACGCTGATCGTTTCTGATGTCATTGGCGATCTGCTAGCCGTGATCGCTTCCGGGCCGACGGCACCGGACGATTCGACCTTTGCTGATGTATGGGTGGTGATCACAAAATATGGATTGCAGAAAAAACTTCCTGCGCGCGTTGCGGAATATCTGCAACGCGGCATCGCGGGACAGGTAGCGGAATCTGTGAAGAAGAACGATCCCTGTTGGAATAACACACGCAACATCATCGTCGCCAGCATCCGTCAGGCGATGGCAGCGGCGCAGGAAAAATCGGCGCAGCTCGGTTTTGCCACAAAAATCATTTCCGAAACACTGCAAGGCGAGGCACGCGAGGCCGCCCATTTCCTGGTGCAAGCCGCTCGTGCCGAAATGGCTGCGATGAAACCGAACGAGCGACGTTGTCTACTCTGCGGCGGCGAGACCACGGTCACGGTGCGCGGCACTGGCATGGGCGGCAGGAATCAGGAGCTCGCGCTGGCCTTTGCGTTGGATATCGAGGGATGCCAAGGTGTGAAGTTGCTCTCCGCAGGCACGGATGGCACCGATGGCCCGAACGATGCCGCCGGTGCGATGGTTGATGGCAATACTGCAGCACGGGCGCGCGGTCTGGGCATAGACCCCATCGTTTATCTGGATAACAACGACTCCTACTCATTCTTCCAGAAATTTGATGCCGCGACTGGCGCGCATAGTCATTTCAAGATCGGTGCGACGGGTACCAATGTCATGGATATTCAGATTGTGTTGTTGCAACCAGTTTAGCCTGAAATAAATGTTGGAACCTGTAGGAGCGGGCCATGCCCGCGATTGATTTTTGTTCGCGGGTACGAAAAACTTTTGTCCGGGCACCCGCATGGCCCGCTCCTACAAGCTGCCATCCGCGGTATAGCCGCCCAATCCGCTCGTGATATGATTCGCGCCTTGTATAACAGTATATTTGATATCCAAGGTGCGCAATGAAAAGCAGTGAGATTCGCCAGAAATTTTTAGACTTTTTCGCGTCCAAAGGTCACACGGTTGTTGCCTCCAGTTCGCTGGTGCCGCACGAAGACCCGACGCTGTTGTTCACCAACGCGGGGATGAACCAATTCAAGGATGTGTTCCTCGGTTTTGAAAAGCGGCCTTACACCCGCGCGGCTTCGTCGCAGAAGTGCGTGCGCGCCGGCGGCAAGCACAACGATCTGGAGAATGTCGGCTACACCGCGCGCCACCACACCTTTTTCGAGATGCTGGGTAACTTCAGCTTCGGCGATTACTTCAAGCGCGACGCGATCAAGTATGCGTGGGAGCTGCTGACGGTGGTGTTCAAGCTACCGAAAGACAAACTCACGATTACCGTGTATGCCGAGGACGACGAGGCCTATGACATCTGGACCAAAGAGATCGGCATGCCCGCCGAGCGGGTGATACGCATCGGCGACAACAAAGGCGCGCGCTACGCATCCGACAATTTCTGGATGATGGGCGACACCGGCCCGTGCGGGCCCTGCACGGAAATTTTCTACGACCACGGCGAGCATATCCCCGGCGGCCCGCCCGGCAGCCCCGGCGAAGACGGCGACCGCTTCATTGAAATCTGGAACCACGTGTTCATGCAGTTCGACATGCAGCCCGATGGCAGCCTGGTCAAGCTGCCCGCACCCTGCGTGGACACCGGCATGGGCCTGGAGCGCCTGGCCGCCATCCTGCAGCACGTGCACAGCAATTACGAGATCGACATTTTCGATGCGCTCATCAAAGCCGCCGCCCGCGAAACCGGTTGCACTGACCTGAACAACAAATCCCTGCGCGTGATTGCCGACCACATTCGCGCCACCGCGTTTCTGGTGAGCGATGGCGTGATCCCCTCCGCCGACGGGCGCGGCTACGTGCAGCGTCGCATCATTCGCCGTGCGATTCGACATGGCTACAAGCTGGGTAAGAAGACGCCGTTTTTCCACAAGTTGGTTGCTGATTTGTCGGCAAAGATGGGCGACGCCTATCCCAAA
>JANXXH010000092.1 GCA_025350705.1 Gallionella sp. | reverse complement strand
GCGGTGATGTTCTCTTCCACTTCCAGAGCCATGTTCGGGGCAAGTTTTTTCAGCGCGGGGATGAGATCGGGCAGCAAGTAGGGGCCGACGCTGTAAATGATGCCGACACGCAATGTGCCGACCAGTTGGTCGTTGCCCTGTCTGGCGATCTCGCGGATTTGCCCGGCCACTTCCAGTGTGCGCTGTGCCTGCTCGACGATCTGCGCGCCAATAGGCGTAACCGAGACTACACTTTTGCCGCGTTCGAATATCTGCACACCCAATTCTTCCTCGAGCTTTTGTATCGCCAACGACAGAGCGGGCTGGCTGATGAAGGATTTTTCTGCGGCGCGGCGGAAGTTGCGTTCCTGCGCGACCGCGACGATGTAACGCAATTCGTTTAAGGTCATGATGGCTTCTCCAGTGATTTGAATAGTAAATCACCTTGGTTTAAACAATCAATTAGATTTATTAATGTGCAAACCTTACATTGCTTCCGTGGACAGAACGCCACTCATTCAATCATTAAGGAGAACACCATGAAACGACCGGAAATAAAGACCGTCGCCAATCTCGAATCGGCATTTGCCGGTGAATCGATGGCGCATATAAAGTACCGTTACTTCGCAAAGATAGCACGTGCCGCAGGCGACGAGGAAACAGCACATATATTCGAAGAGACCGCGAACCAGGAAGTGCAGCACGCGTTCGGCCATCTCGATCTGCTTTACCCGAAGGAATCCATGACCCCGGCGCATTGCCTGCAAATGGCGATAGAGGGCGAGACCTACGAATACACCGAGATGTATCCGGGCTTCCTCAAGACGGCACAGCAGGAAGGCAATGCCGCTGCCGCTGCCGAGATCAAGGAGCAGATCACCGAATCGAAAGAGCACGCCGAACAATTTCGGGCGATGCTGCAAAAGGCTGCGAAACGCTTTGCCGCATTGGCCAAGGTCGAAGAGCGACACGCCAATCAATATCGCGCCGTATTGGCGAAAGTATCAACTTAACTATTAGTTTTAAACCAAGGAGAGCAGCATGAAAGTCTGGCAATGTGTGGTTTGTGGTTTCATTTACGATGAAGCAGCCGGTTTGCCGGCGGAGGGCATCAAGCCCGGCACGGCGTGGGCGGATATTCCCGAAAACTGGGCGTGTCCGGATTGCGGTGTAGCCAAGGCCGATTTTGACATGGTCGAGGTATGAACCGCTGACATTTTGCAAAGGAGAGCAACATGAGCAAAACCAACATCAACATCGGGATTTCCGAGAACGATCGCAAAAAGATCGTCGAAGGGCTGGCGCGTATGCAGGCGGACACGTACACGCTGTATCTGAAGACGCACAATTTTCACTGGAACGTGACCGGGCCGATGTTCCAGACTTTGCACCTGATGTTCCAGACTCAATATAACGAGATATGGCTGGCAGTGGATGTGATCGCGGAGCGTATCCGCGCTCTGGGTTTTCCCGCGCCCGGCAGCTACAAGGAGTTCGCCGAGCTGACCGAGATCAAGGACAGCAAGGGCGTACCGAATGCCAGGGAAATGATACGTCAGCTGGTGGATGGGCAGGAAACCGTGGTACGCACGGCGCGATCCATACTCCCGATCGCGGAAGCGGCAGGCGATCAACCTACCGCCGATGTGCTGACGCAGCGCATGACCGTGCATGAACAGAATGCCTGGATGCTGCGCAGTCTGCTGGAAGAATAAAGGAAACCAATGAAACCTATCGTAGTGTTGGGCAGTGGCCTGGCGGGCTATACGCTGGTGCGCGAGTTGCGCAAACTGGATCGTGACGTGGCGATCACTCTGGTATCTCGTGACAGCGGCGATTACTATTCCAAGCCCATGCTTTCGAACGCGTTCGCCCAAGGCAAGGATGCGGCCTCACTGATCAATACAGCGGCGGCGGAAATGTCCAGACAACAGGGCATTACGCTGCTGCAATATACCGAAGTGCTGGGCATATACCGCGAGCGCAAGCAGCTGCAAACATCATCGGGCCTGCTCGAATATAGCCGCTTGGTGCTAACGCTGGGCGCAGACCCGATACGCCTGCCGTTGCAGGGCGATGCGGCTGATGCGGTGGTGTCTGTGAACGATCTTGCCGACTATGCGAAATTCCGTGGCGCGATCATTTCCGCAAAGCAGGTCGCGATCATCGGCGGCGGACTGATAGGCTGCGAATTTGCCAACGATCTGGCGGATGCCGGATATTCCATCACGGTGATCGACCCGACTTCCTACCCGCTTTCGGGTCTGATGCCTGAACCGGCCGGCAAGCAGTTGCTGGCACCACTCGCAGAGCTGGGCGTGACATGGCGATTCGGTACTGCCGTGAGTGCTGTAGATCTGGGGACATCAGGCTATACGCTGACCCTTACCGATGGCACGACTTTAGCAGCCGACGCGGTGTTGTCCGCCGTCGGCCTGCGCCCGCGCATCGAGCTGGCGCGCGATGCCGGGCTCGCGGTGAATCGCGGCATCGTGGTGGATGCGCAATTGCGCAGCAGCGACGTTGATATCTATGCTTTGGGCGATTGCGCCGAGATCGCGGGCAAGGTGCAACCTTTTGTGTTGCCCATCATGCACGCCGCACGTGCCTTGGCGCGCGTGCTGGCCGGTGAAGATATGAAGGTGGAATTTCCCGCGATGCCAGTCGTGGTCAAAACGCCCGCACATCTAGTCGCGGTAATACCAGTAGCACGCGATGCGGTGGGCGAGTGGAAAATCCTGTCAGAAGGCCCGGAGATCAAACCGGGAATCAAGATGGGATTCTTCGACACGCAAAATCAGTTGCGCGGGTTTGTGCTCACCGGAGCCTTTGCTGGAGAACGCAGCGAGATGGTCAAACAAATATCAGCGAATTAGATAATCCGCCGCTATCCCCGCAAACACCACCGCCCCAAACCAGTTGTTATGCAGGAATGCCTTGAAGCATTTTTCATGCTCCCTGTTTTTGATGAGTTTGTAGTGATACAGCGCAATGCCGGCAGCCAGCATCAGCCCGGCGTAATAGATCACTCCCGAGGCTATCATCACCCCTACCGTTGCAAGTAATGCAAGCGTCACAGCATAGCAAACCATCACCGCAGCGACATCGTATTTTCCAAATAACAATGCCGAGGAATGGATATCCAGACGAATGTCTTCGTCCCGATCCACCATCGCATATTCTGTGTCATAGGCAATTGCCCAAAATATATTGGCGACGAGCAACAGCCAGGCCACCGGCGGTACATCACTTTGCTGCGCGGCAAATGCCATCGGAATGCCGAAGCCGAACGCGATGCCGAGATAGGCTTGCGGGATCGCCAGAAAACGTTTGGTGTACGGATAACTGGCGGCGAGGTACACCGCCGGGAATGACAGCAGCAGTGTCAGATTATTCAGCGGCAGGATCAACACAAAAGCGACCAGCGCCAGGCTTGCCGCCACCCACAGTGCCTCGCGCGGCGCAATGCGTCCGCTGGTGACGGGGCGTTCCTGGGTGCGCTTGACGTGCTTGTCGAAGTCGCGATCCGCATAGTCGTTGAATGCGCATCCGGCGGAGCGCATCAGCACCGTGCCCAGCACAAAGATCAGCACGATGTGCCATGCCGGATGCCCCGAACCCGCGATCCACACACCCCACAGCGTCGGCCACAACAGCAGCAGGATACCGATGGGTCGGTTCAGCCTGATGAGCTGCAGGTACAGCGATAATCGCTCTGCGAGAGTCATGGGTTTTATCAACATGGATTTTCTTATCCGGATCGACATGCCTAAGTGCGAACCGGAATCTGTTCGGTAGCAGAATGATACTGGAGCCCAGCCATCGGTGGTTTGACGAAATTCATTCTGCAATCAGAATATATATCGGGTGAAATTGGAAATCAAAATCATTGCACCTCCACAATATTCAATGGCAATATGCGCGTCGGCACTATGAAGATTGAAGAGTGCTCAAAGACTCGCGGCAAAATTTCTAACAAGCAAAAACAATTTCGAACCCAACCCCTTAAAAATAAGCCGGGCCGGTGAGTCCGTCTAATTTATCACTGCACAATTATGAGCAACCCAAAATGATCAAATTACTTGTTTTTGCTGCCGTTTCATTATTTTTTATTTACGTTTCCAGAAAATCCCTGTTCCGCTTTCGCTCGCATGGCTTCTACCGATTCTTTGCGTGGGAGTCTATCTTGGCGCTTGCTTTGCTTAATGCCTCGCATTGGCAGGAAAATCCATTCTCCCCCTACCATCTCATCTCATGGCTGCTTCTGTTTATTTCTGTCTTTCTGGTTATTCATGGAGTGCGCCTGCTCCAGGTTATCGGGAAACCAAATGAGAAGCGGCCTGATGACGAATTGCTGGCCTTTGAAAAAACCACTTGCCTGGTTACTGTGGGTGCCTACAAATACATCCGCCATCCGCTCTATTCTTCGCTTCTGTTTCTCGCGTGGGGTGCTTTTCTTAAAGACCTTTCATTGCCCGGTCTGGTTTTGGCTTCTATTGCTTCGCTCTTTCTGTTTTTTACAGCAAGGAGCGATGAATCCGAGTGTCTACGGCATTTCGGGAATGAGTATCAAACATATATGAAGAAAACCAAAATGTTTGTTCCATTTGTAATTTAATGGTGCGCTACAGCCGAGAGCACACACGAACTACGCTTCTGCAAAACGTTGATCGCGTGCCCGCTTCTATTTAAGTAATTTTCTCTTCTGTGTGGCGCCAATGCGTCCGACGGTACGCACGATGGCTGGTTTGGCCGCAGATTTGGTGACACTCGGCCGCGCGCCTACGTTACCCGCTTCCAGCTTGAACACACTTACAGCTTCCGACAAGGTACCGGCTTCTCTTTGCATAAATTCTGCGGCAGCCATGGCTTCTTCCACCAGTGCGGCGTTCTGCTGCGTCACTTCGTCCATCTGTGTGATCGCCTGATTGACTTGCTCGATGCCCGCGCTCTGTTCGACAGATGCAGCGGCGATCTCGGCCATAATGTCGGTGACGCGTTTCACCGCAACGACGATTTCGCTCATGGTCGCTCCGGCCTGATCAACTTGTTTGGCACCGATACTCACTTTATCCACCGAGTTGCCGATCAGGGTCTTGATCTCCTTGGCCGCTGAAGCTGAACGTTGTGCCAGATTACGCACCTCAGACGCCACCACCGCGAAACCTCGTCCCTGTTCACCGGCCCGCGCAGCTTCCACAGCAGCGTTCAACGCCAGTATGTTGGTCTGGAACGCGATGCCTTCGATGACGCTGATGATCTCCACAATCTTTTTCGAGCTGGTACTGATTGAGGTCATCGTGCCGACCACTTCATTCACCGCTTCACCGCCCTTGACTGCGATGTCGGATGCGTTCGCCGCGAGTTGGTTGGCTTGCTTGGCATGCTCCGCGTTCAGTTTTACAGTCGCGGTCAGTTCTTCCATGCTGCTGGCAGTTTCTTCCAGGCTGGCAGCCTGTTCTATGGTTCGTTGTGACAAGTCAGAGTTTCCCGCAGCGACCTGCCGCGAACCAGTAATGATCGCATCGGTAGTATTGCGCACCTCGCCGACGATAACGCCCAGGCTTTCGTTCATATCCTTCAGCATCTGCAACAATTGGCCGGTTTCACCCCTGGAATTCACTTCGATGCGTTGAGTCAAGTCGCCGCCTGATACACGCCTGGCTATTTCTATGGACTGTTTCAGCGGTTTAACTACTGTCCTCACGATGAACGCCAGTCCGAAAGTGAGCAATCCCAGCACCGCTACAAGACTTAAGACCACAATAGTGATGCCGTTCCGTAACGTCCGATCAAGCATAGCGGTTTCGTATCCCACCTTGACCTTGCCGATCACTTTGCCGTCCGCGCCAATGATGTCGCGGCCGTAAACCATTAAACGCGAAGTATCGGCTGGGGCTTTCATGACTTTATCCGTAAGCGACTTGCCTTCTGCATCGTAATACTCGGCAAACGCAATTTCTTTATCTTTTACCGTTTGCTTGACGAAGCCTTCCAATGCGGGATTGTCATAGTTGAGGATAAACTGCACACTAATCGTTGAAAGCATATCGGTGATGCTTTCCGCTTTGGATTCCATCATCGCAGTCAGCTCGCGGTGTTGCTGGACGACCAGTACAGCCCCCAACGCACCGATCAGAATCATGGCCAGCAGCAGCGTCGGCAGAAGCAATTTCTTGTTGATCGTTTCTAGCCTGAACAGATGAGATATCATGATTCCGCCCTTTTAAAATGCTTGCTGAATCAAATTGCCGCCGACACTATTGCGCCGACGTATTAATTAAGATCAATCCTCAAAAATTGACAATGACTATCAGCGATAAGTATTTCAATTTCCAAGCATCCAGCAGATTCTCTTTGCCGACGGCTTCTCTTTGTAAGTGATTTGATAAATGCCAAAGACCGCAAATATTTATTTGCGGAGTTTCGATCAGAAATTAATTATCGATAAACTTTGCGCCTTCGCTGCTGATGTAATCAAACAGCTTGGTTGCTGCCGGTGACGGAGCTCCCATGGTAATGGCATAAATCGGGCGGCAGATGACCGGAATGGATGTTGACTCAAAGTTGAAGTAATTTTGTTCTTTGACATAATTAATTGACTCCCAAGTTGATTATGAAAGAATGCGGCACGTCGAATTTGAAGTGTGCCTTTACTAAATCAAGTCCATGGTTCGATTTCGGTTTAAGTATAGCATCAACGATTCCGCAATGAACAGACTAGTTGCTTAACCTTAGTGTACGTAGAAATACCTATGGACAGAGCCCAATTGATTTTGTCACTTCCGCACAAGCGTAAAGGATCAGGTCTCTATGCCCATGTTGTCTCGAATACAGATATTTTTGGGATTTAACGGCGGAAATTGGCGTTGACTGAGCGGATGTGTACAAGGATACTTCGGGTTGAGCGGTTGAAATTCCTATCCTCCAACCTAAAGCAGGTGAGTTGGCCTGGGATGCGGCAGGACAGGCGCTACGCTATAACTCAATGACCACTAGCAGCGGCGTTATTCGCAAAAAATATTGCATTACTGATGGCTGTGAAATCCATGCGGTTGTGCCAGGCACAGCTCGTGTGTCGTTAATCTTATTGGAAACAATCTTGAATACTGAAAGAATTTCGTTGTGGACTCTCTTCGCTCTCTTCCTGCGTATTGGCAGCACATCCTTTGGCGGATTTATGGTCTTGATCGCCGTGGTTGAGAATCATGTGGTTGAGCGACGCAAATTGCTTACCCACGCGGAAATTCTGGATGGCGTATCGCTGGCAACAGTCTTACCGGGTCCGGTAGCCGTAAACACGGTCGCTTATGTAGGCTATCGCTTGCGCGGCATTCCCGGTGCAATGGTCTGCACGATAAGTGTGATCCTGCCGTCATTCCTGTTGCTATTAGCCTTGAGTGCGGCTTACTTCACTTGGGGGCAGATACCGGTGGTCAACAAACTGTTTATGGGCTTTATCCCTGCTGTCACTGCAACCATCCTGGTTGCTGCCTGGAACATGGGGATCAAGGCCATACTGGGGAAATTCGAGAGCATGATCGCTCTGCTCGCCACAGCATTGATGGTGTGGGACAGCAGCTTCTCCCTCGCCATTATCGTGATATCCGGGATGGCTGGCTGGCTGCTGTTTCGCGAGAACACCGAAGGAAGTGCCCAGAAAACTGACGACGGATCCAAGGGTCGTTCAACATTATTAAGCGTCGCTGTCGCTCCACTGGCACTCACAGTGTCATTCTGGAGCGCCAATTCGGCCATGCTGCTCAAGCTGTTCATGACTTTTGCCGGCATGAGCCTGTTCCTGTTTGGCGGCGGTTACGTGTTCATCCCCGTTATTCAGCACACGGTTGTCGTGAGCAATGGCTGGCTGACTCAACAGGAGTTTGTCGATGGCATCGCGATGAGCCAGATCACGCCCGGCCCCGTCCTGATCAGTGCGGCATTTATCGGCTACAAGGTAGCCGGAATTCCGGGAGCATGGGTTGCCGCCTCAGGTATTTTCCTGCCCCCTGCCTTGCTCATGATCGTCGGCTCCCATGTGTTAGGCCGTATCAAGCATTCTGCAGTGATCACGGCCATGCTGCGCGGCATACGCCCGGCCGTGATCGGGATGATCATTGCTGCCGCGATTGTCGTAGGGATGACAGCTCAACAGCACTGGGTATCTCTGATGATTTTTGCCGCCGCATTATTCGCACAATTGAAATTCAAAATCGATGTGGTATGGGTCATCCCCACAGCCGGCCTGATTGGTTTGTTGCTGTATTAAAACTATTGCTGATTGTTTATCACGCAACAAAATTTGCACGCAATGTGTAGTAGCGATACAGTTATTGCACAACTCGCATATCGGCAGAGATGGTGCCAACGTGACGCGTCAGGGAAAATGTAATTAGGGTTACTTGTTAAGTTTTGGCCACGCCTTACGTTTATATTTACTTTCAAACACAGGGAGAATGAATTGTGAAAGAGCAACACTCACCGGAATCACCAGCTACCAAAAAACACCCTAAGCCGGTCTTGATGATCCCACTGCGTCGCTGCGGCAGCCACGCGCTGCGTTTGCGCCTAAATGCAAACCCCGATTTTTTCTACGCCCCCTATCCTTTGCATATTGTGGACTTTATGCCGCTGGTGGAGATGTATGGCGACTTGAGCGATGACCGCGCCTATTTTCAGATGGTGGTTGATATTGTCGGCCTGCAGGCCGTCAGCATGGTGAAGTGGCCCAATGTGGTGTTCGATCCGGTCGATGTGTTTGAGGCGATCAAGAATGAGCCCAGGAGCGTGCACCGCATCGTCTGGGAATTGCTGTTCCAGTGCGGCATCCATCATGGCGCCCAGGTGGTCATGGACAAATCGCTGGACAGCGTGCACTACGCGGACGATTTGCTCAAGTTGTTTGACGACATGCTGTTCCTGAATGTGGTGCGCGATCCGCGCGCACAGATCAACAGTATGAACCGCGCCATCATCCATGACTTTGACAGCCTGCTCAATGCCCAGACTTGGGTAAAGAGTTATGCAGTCGCCGCCAAGCTGGCAGCCCGGTACCCCGAGCGCGTTCTGACCATACGCTATGAGGACTTCGTTGCAGATCAGGAAAGCGTGCTCAGGAAAATCTGCGAATTCTTCGGCATCGAATTTACGATGGAAATGCTGGATGTCTCGAATTCGGAAGAGGCGCAGCATATTTCAACCATGTCTGCCCTCTGGGAGTCGAATGCCTTCCCCCCGATACCGGCCAATGTCGACAAGTTCAAGAAAACAATGTCGCTGGATGAAATTGCCATTATCGAAACCCTGACAAGGGAACAGATGGATCGCTATGGTTACGAGCGCATGACCAAGGGTGACGTAAAGATCACAGACAGCATGATCGCCGCCGCCAAAGAACGCAGCGATGCCAAAAGAAAGCAGGCTTGGGCAGACCTCGCCAGCAACGATCACCGCGACTATGCGCTGCGGCAGCTGCGCACCAATTATTTGAAGATGGTAAAAGACAGGTTGCAGGCTTCCGGTGCCAAGTGAACCAACCGGCAAAATTACCGTTGTCCGTGCTGTGGGTGACAGTGATTGAAGGAGCTTGGTAAATTTAAAGCTGGCTGAACTGCGCCTTGAAGCTGGCCAGAAATTGTTCCAGCTCGGTCACGGGCAAACGGTTAACGCCTGCCGCGCCTTTGCGTCCCCCGCCCGTAGCAAATTTCATACACAGCGTGTCTGCCCCCTGCAGGTTGGAGATAGGCGCGCGTACGCTGACCGTGAAGTCACCGTACTGGTTGGGTGTCAATACGGCATGAGCGCGTTCCGTGTCGGCGCTGGCCAACCGGTTGGCAAAGACGCCGCTCACCCGTCTCGCCCAGGGCGCATCCGGCATCACATAGGCCACGCATCGTTTTTCTTGCAGGCCAGGTTGCAGTTTGGCAGCCATGGCGGTGTCCTCGCGCAAGCCGTTCTCCAGCTTGGCAAAAGCTGAAGATTCAGCGAAAAATGTCAACGGATCAGCATACGGTTTTATTTCGGCATAGAGTTGTGCCGGGTGAAAATGCAGGTCTTCCAGGGTGTCACCATAGCCGTTGTAATTCAGGCACTCGCCCAATCGTGCGAGCTGCCCGGTTTGAGTCTCGTTCAGCCCTTCAGATTCGGCCAGTGCCCGAGCGCTTTTTTCCAGATTGTCACCAAAGGCCGCAGTGATGGCCCACAAGCGGTACTGCCCCTGCAAGTGGCGATCGACCAGGATGCTGGTACACGCCCCGGCGGACAAATCGATATGCGCGATGAGATTGGGATTTTGCGGCAGCTCGCCGGCATGATGATGATCGAAGTATTCAACGGTGGCCCCCGCCTCAAGCAAGCGCAAAAGCCCCTTGCGATTGCTGTCCAACGAGATATCCAGCACCGTGATACGGTCGCCTGCGCCAGCCTGCACTCGATCCAGCAAGTTGATGTCGCGCTTGACCCCGGTAACCAGTTCAGATGTAGCGGGCTCAGCCAGACGCAGCTGGTGCAGTGCACAAACTCCGTCGGCATCGCCGTTGAACACATCGATCCGGCGCATGGATTATTTGCGATGGAAGCGCGGTGTGATATGAACCAGAATTTTTGCCACGCTGTCCATGACCGACATTTTGCTGGTATCAACACGCAACGAGGGATCCTCGGGTGCTTCATAGGGCGCCGATATGCCGGTGAATTCGCGAAGCTCACCCGAGCGCGCTTTTTTGTACAGGCCTTTGGGGTCACGCCTTTCACACTCCTCCACGGAAGTCGCAAGGTGGGTTTCTATGAAGCAATCTTCCCCGATAATCTTGCGCGCCATTTCCCGATCTTCCCGGTAGGGGGAAATGAAGGCCGACACCACCATAACACCCGCGTCATTGAAAAGCTTGCATACTTCCGCGATGCGCCGGATATTTTCCTTCCGCTCAGGCGGCGCAAAACCGAGGTCGCGACTCAAACCAAACCGTATGTTGTCGCCATCCAGTGTGTAAGCCACATGACCATTCAAAATCAACTGCCTTTCAAGTTCATAGCCGATGGTTGATTTCCCCGATCCGCTTAATCCTGTCAGCCAAATGGTTGCCGCCTCATGTTGCAGCAATTGCACTCTTTCTTCGGGCGTGACTTTGGTCTCTGTCCATGTCAGATTGCTGCTGACCACTTGACCATGCTTGGCTCTTCTGTCGACCACATGATCGTGAGTTCGCCGGTCGTTGCTTTTACTCTCCATTAATTCCTACTCTCTGTTTTTAGCGCTGTAATAATTTATAGATTTGCTGGATTGAATTTTCACATCACGATGACATTGTAAATCCAAATGACATGCTACCTTAAAACTGCTTTCGCCTGCGTAACCAAATAGTTAAATTTTTTCTTTGTTCGGCCTTATTTCAGCACTGACACGAATCGTACGTCTGACGACGCACCCTGGTCCTGACAGTCAAAACGGGGCATGAGTATCGACCTGCAATCACGTCAGCCTTTGCACCCGGGCGGGCAAGACCGGCCGTATCATTTTCAATTTATCGGTTTCACGTCCAGAACAACATGAATTTCCACAGACTGTATCCAAGACACAGATAGACCAGCGCTGGAACGGTCTGCTGCGCATCTGACACCTCCTGTAGCATAGTCTACTATTAGAAGTGCCCGTGAAATGCGGGTTAGCTCAGATCGCGTTAATTGCCAGGGCAACTAATTTTGAAGACTGCTTGGGGATTAAGAGCAGGTGTGCTCCAGAACAAGAAAGCCCCGAATCGCAGGGCTTTCTCCTTGCAACATCTTTTGACAATCTATAGAAAATGATTCAGGGCAATAACGAAATATTTTTGCCTGCGGCTAAGGCGATCGCTCATGTTCTCCACTTGCAGGAATTCGAGAAGTACCATAGACCGCAATATTTTATTTGCCAGACTTCAAGCAGATATTATTTCTCGATAAACTTTGCGCCTTCGTTGCTGATGTAATCAAACAGCTTGGTTGCAGCCGGTGACGGAGCTCCCATGGTAAAGGCATAAATCGGGCGTCCGATGACCGGGATGGATGGCTGGTTGACTGAGTTGTTTTCGCGCGTCATCGATCCCAAACCCACTGCGCCGGGGGTGATGGCAATTTTGTCTTGCACTTCACCGCCATCGCCCGCCTCAAAATGATCATCACCTGGAGCGTAATGCTGGTTATCCATGACGCTTTCCTGGAAATACAGCTGCATGCCGGGTGTTTTCGAACCGAGTATGACCTTCACCTTGACATCGGGTCCGTTCAATTCTTTCCAGTTGGTGATTTTCCCGGTAAACAAATCCTTGAGCTGCGATGGCGTCAGGCTTTTTACATTGATCGCTTTATGCGTGTAAACCTGAATGCGATCACGGCCAATCACACGAGTCTTGAACGAGTCGCGGTTTTTAAATGTGTAGTTCTTTTTCGCCACCAGCTCGTAAAGCGTTTCCGGCTTCACCCCTCCGGTAGCAATATCCACCTTGCCTTCATCCAGTTGGATCAGCGCTATATCCGGGCCGTCTTCTTTCAGAATCAATTTGATGCCAGTGTCCTTTTCAAATGGTGCCCGTATCTTCAACAAGATGTTATTCATCGGAGCTGCGCCGCCACCTATGCGAAGTTCCTCCGCAAATGCCGCAGCAGCTATCGAGGACAGCATAAACACCAAGATGGCTTTATTCAAAATTGAAATAATTTTTATATTAGACATAATATGAATGACTCCTCTATATGATTGTGAAAATTCTGCTGCCGATGAAATGAGGCTTGGTATCCGTTCTGTTTTGTTTGGCACACGCAACAATACCACCCAAGCGAGGGGCGTGTGAAGAATAATTGGGAAATTTATTTTTTTCAAGTGTTTGCATACACGGGGGAGTAATATCCACAAGAGATAAGCAAAGCCAGTGTCGTCGTTGTCCAAGCGTCAACCGCTTCAAGGTGATGCAAATTGCAAAAGTTAAGCTCCGATCCTGATGACTGCTTCTGGGTAGACCAACCCAATGTGTA
>JANXXH010000083.1 GCA_025350705.1 Gallionella sp. | reverse complement strand
CCGTTATTGTATTGTCCGCGTGGGCATAACCAGCGACTTGGTTGGCGTAGTTTGCCAGCCTAGTCGAATGGCTATAACCAATGACTTGCCCAGCGACTTTTGCTGGGTTAGTCAGATGGCTAGTAGTCATATCAGTTGTTTCATCAGGTAAAATTTGCCCACCCTACATTCGTTTTGCTGATACCCCGCGCTCTTGGCGCGGGGTTGTTTAATGCGCAGACGTGGCTGAACACAGCGCTTTTAATTGCTTGTATTTGAGGTAGGTCGTTTTGGCATTCATCTTCGCAATATTAAAACCCGCAATCCCATCCAATAATCCCAAGCGCAGGCAATAAGTTCTGATGAATGCCCACCCGGCACGCAACGGAGCATCGGCAAGCGAGGCTGCTTTGCCGTTCTTGAACATCTGCATCGCTCCTGCTCTGGCATATTGCTCAGTTTTGCGCTGCACGTCTGCTTCGCTTAAATAGCTGTAATGCAGCAACGGGCTGGACAGCCGCCCCGCATTGCCTTCAAGTATCACTCGTTCATGCACCATGTCGTCAGAAAAACGCCCTTTGACTCTTTTGAATAGCCGCAGCACGTAATCCGGATACCAGCCTGAGTGCCGGATAAATCGCCCGCAAAACTGCGAGAGGCGCGGCACGTAAAATCCATCTTCGCTATCATCTTCCATCGCTTTGATGAGTTGCGATTGAAGATCGGGAGTCACCCGTTCATCGGCATCTATTGAGAACACCCATTCGTGAGTCACGTAAGATAGGGCGCGATTCTTTTGCTTGCCGAAGCCTGGCCAATCATGCACATAAACTTGCGCGCCCAGCTCACGGCAAATCTCCGCCGTCGCATCGCTGCTGCCGGAATCCACCACAATGATTTCGTCCGCCCACGCCACGGATTCAATGCATGCGCGTATATTTGTGGCTTCGTTTTTGGTGATGATGATAATGGAAAGCTTGGCCATGCATTATTCTCGGCTATTAGTTACTTAAGCAAGATAGCAGTCGTAATTTTCAAGCCCGGAGATTCTGTTCGGGCGAAGGAGGCTGGACATTTGGTTGATATTCCGGCACCCACTGTGTGAGGGCCGCGCGTACCGCATCATCCGCCATGACGGTTGCGGAAACCCATTCCAGCAATTGTGCCAGCCATGCCGCATCGGCATCTCTTGCCTGCGCGATACGCAACTTGGGATGCGGTGTAGGCAAGGTGTGCTCGTTGTCCGCCAATAACTCTTCATAAAGCTTTTCACCCGGACGCAGACCGGTGAATTCGATCTTGATCTCCTCTTCCGTGAATCCGGACAACCGTATCAAGTCTTTTGCCAGATCGACTATCTTCACCGGCTCACCCATTTCCAAAACGAAGATATCTCCGCCTTGCCCCATCAATCCAGCCTGCAACACCAGTTGGGATGCCTCAGGAATGGACATGAAGTAACGTGTGATTTCAGGGTGCGTCACCGTGATCGGCCCGCCCCGGGCAATTTGAACTCGAAATGTGGGAATCACGCTTCCGGTGCTACCCAACACGTTGCCGAAACGCACCATCACGAAGCGCATGGCGCCGGATGGCTGTAGCGCCTGGCAAACCATTTCGGCCAGGCGTTTGCTTGCACCCATCACATTGGTTGGATTGATCGCTTTGTCGGTGGAGATCATCACGAATTTGTCGACGCCATATTGCTGCGCCGTACGTGCCACCGTCCACGTACCCAGCACATTGTTGCGTATCGCCTGCCAGGCGTTATGTTGTTCCATCAGCGGCACATGCTTGTATGCCGCCGCATGAAATAGCACGCTGGGCCGGTATCGTTGCATGACTTCATCCACCCGCTCTGCATCGCGCACATCGCCGATCAAACAAATGATATTCAGCGCTGGGAAAGTTTGTTTCAGCTCCTGTTCGATAGTGTACAAGGCAAATTCGCTGGACTCGAACAAAACCAGTTTTGAGGGTGTAAATCGCGCGATTTGACGGCACATTTCTGAACCTATTGAGCCGCCGGCACCGGTCACCATCCCCACCTTGCCCGTCAGCAAACCATGCAATCCGGCATCATCCAGCACCACCGGATCGCGCCCCAGCAAATCGTCCAGCTCTATCGCACGCAATTGCGACACCGACACTTTGCCGCTCATCAAATCATCGAACGAGGGAACAGTAAGCGCTTTCACTTGTGCGGCATTGCACAAATCTATCGCGCGCTTGCGCTGCTGATGCGAGCTTGATGGCATGGCAATGATCACTTGCGATACTCCGAGCCGCTCGGCCCATTCTGACAGCCGATCCAGTTTTCCCAACACAATAATTCCGTTCAACATGCGCCCGTGTTTGTCGCTGTCGTCATCCAGAAAACCTACCAAACGCCAGGCGCTATTCTTGGCTAAATCCTTTGCCAGACTCGCTGCTGCATCGCCTGCGCCCAGAACCAGCACCGGCTCACCGCGCAGTTTAAAATTTTGGTACAAGCCATGTTCCTTCCAAAGCCGATAAACAAATCGACTGCCACCCATCATCAAAATCAGCAACAGCGGGTTGATGATCAATACTGAACGTGGAATCACCAAATCCAAGCGCAACATCCAGAACATCAACGGAATGGCTGCCGCTGACAGCATGACTGCCATAAAAATGCGGCGCAGGTCAGCTGTGCTGGCATATCGCCAAATGCCGCGATACAGATTGAACCGCCAGAAAATGATCATCTGCAGCACTACGACCCAATACACAGTATGGTAGAGTTCCGCAGCAAAATTCGGCGGCAATTCAAAATTGAAACGCAGCAAATAGGCGAAACTCCACGCCAGCGCAGCGGCAATCGCATCGTGCAGCACCGCCAAGATGGTACGAATATTGGAGTTAAACATCGGTAATATTTTCCTTCGTCGCCTCATATTGCCGCCACCGGCGATCAACCCACATTGTCAGCCCCAGATAAATTCCTGCCCACAGCGCCAGCAGATTTCCTTGCCCCTGAACATCCAGGCCCGTGCCCCACAGCGCGGACGTACCCGCCAGCAACATCAGCGCATATTCAGCTAACGCGGTATTACGATGCCCCCAACCCATCTGCACAAGGCGCTGGTAATAGTGGTTGCGATGAGCTTGTGCAAGATTTTCTCCGTTCCGCACACGTTTTAACAGCGTCGTGGTTGTATCAGCCACGAACGGCGAAAATACCATGATTGGAAACCAGAATGGCCAATATCCTTGTTGCCAACCCCACACGCCGAATGTCGCTGCAAGAAAACCGAGCGGAATAGACCCCGCATCCCCCAGAAAAACTTTAGCCGGATGAAAGTTATGATAGAGAAAACCCAATGCCGCAGCCCCGATGGAAAAATTCATCATCGCAAAAGCTTCATTGCCATTCATCAAACCGGCGATTCCGTAGAAGCTGAACCCGAACAGCGCCATACCACCCGCCAGCCCGTCCGAGCCATCCATGAAGTTATACAGGTTGGTCATCCAGACAATGAAAAGCAACACCGGTAAGCTCCACAACCAGGATACCCCTGACCATCCAACCACTGTCAAAGCGGCAACAAAGTGGCCAAGCAAACGCGTCCTGGGAGACAAGTTGCGTATATCGTCCACCAGCGACAACGCGAACAATCCCAACGCCGGCAGCACGATCCACCACGCCCAGAACTGGATCAGCATCATCCAGCCCGACAATATTCCGGCCATCAACGCAATGCCTCCGGTGCGCGGAATCGGCTCGGCATGTAGCGAACGTTCGTTGGGAATATCCTGAATCGTGCCGATCTTGCTCAAGGTCAGCATCACGCCCAGTATGAGTGTAACGAAAGCGGAGATTATCGGGGCGTAATGGCTCATTTAAGATTCAACGTGTATGGGGTTTTAAAACTCGTTTTTTCGTTTCTAGTACGCGGCTTTGGTATGCATAAAAGCATGCGTATGGTTCAGGCAATCCACCGCTGTTATTTTGCAAGTGCGTGAAGATGCCGCAGTAGAAATATGAAATAAGGATTATTTATGTTCAATTATTTTCTACACAAACTGCAAATTTAATCGCGCATCCTACGTTAGCTCTCTGCGATTCAATAAACATTTTTTCCAATAAATCCCCGGAAAACTGTGAGCCATATTATTTTTAAGTCTAACCATAAAGACCAATTTCGAATGTATTCCAGGTCGTATTCAATCCTTCTCTCCATCTTGTCCAGCGTATTCGTTTCGCCCCGCCAGCCGTTAACCTGGGCCCACCCGGTAATTCCCGGCTTTACCTTATGTCGCAGCATGTAACCATGAATCAGCTTCCGATATTCTTCATTATGTATCACTGCATGCGGACGCGGACCCACCAAAGACATCCGTCCTTGTAATACATTTATCAATTGCGGAAATTCATCAAGAGAGGTTTTTCTCAGGAATTTTCCAAGCGTCGTTATGCGAGGGTCGCTCTTCTTCGCCTGGAGAACATCAACACCATCTTCACAAACTGACATTGTCCGGAATTTCCATACATCCACAACCTCGCCGTTCAAACCATAACGCCGCTGCTTGAAAATTGCGGGCCCCGGGGAGGTCAACTTTACAGCCATTCCGATTACTATCATCGGGACTAGTGCAATCGCCAAAAATAGCGATCCCAGAAAAAAATCTTCCAACTGTTTAATCCAGCCGTCCACCCCGGTAAAAGGTGTTTCATATACCATGATAGCTGGAATTCCATGAAAATTGGTCCATCTTGCATGCAGCAAATCAGACACAAACATATCGGGAACAACGTATACTGAAACTGTCGTATCCGCGAGCGCGCTGACTAATTTTTCGATACGATGCCCATCCTGCATCGACAACGCAATATAGACATAGTCAAACTTCCCCTCATGCGCATTTCGTATCAGATCCGCCACAGCCCCTTTTAGGTAAGGTCGAACCTCGTCTGGAACAGACTCATTAACTATGTCGTCGTAAATACCTAGGGGAAGTATTCCCATCCACGGTGCGTCTCGTGATTTTTCGATCAGGCGTACCCCTTCCACGTTTGCACCAACGACAGCCAATGTTCTGGTATTCCTCCCTGCCCGACGCAACGCGCGAAGAGTTAACCTTACAATCACCCGCGCCATGATCATCCCGGTTGGCGTAATGACAAACCAGGTCATCACAACCAGTCGTGAGTAATCAGCCGAGGTCTTGCTCATGAATGCAAACATCACCAAGACCAAGACCATCATGCCCCACGCTATAACAAGATCAGCTGTCTCAACAACCAAACCACTTGTTCGCCATGAAACATACAATCCTTTTGCTTCCGCAATAAAATAGAATATAACAACTGCCAGAACGGCTGATACAACATTATGATCGGCGATATTCACTCCATACAACCAATGTGAAATCCACAGCGTGACACAAATCAAGACCGCATCGATTACGCGTTGAAATACTGAAATTCCTGAAATATAGGGTCGCAACAATCCAACAGACATAGGTCAACCTTTAAATTTCAAATTTGCATTTGGGCATTTAGAATCGATGCGCCATCTTATTTGTTACACAAGGTCTGCAATTGGCTTTCAAAGTCCCGCAGCACGCTTGATTTATCCCATAGTTGCGCTGCTTTACGCGCTTCCATTCCCAGCCGTTCTCTTTCTTGCGGAGTATTCATGAGCTCTAACAATGCTTGTGCAACTTCCTGGGCATTGCCCGGCTCAACCACCCTCCCGCAGGATGATACCATCTTGGCCAACTGCGTTCCGGGATGTGCCGTTGCCAGCACTGGCCTACCGCTCGCAAACATGCCAAGCAGCTTCGAAGGCATGACCAAACCGGCCGCATCAGCTCGCTGCGGCAATAAATGCACATCCGCCAGATTCATCAATTCATTCAGTTTCTCCACCGGCTGTAGTGGAAGCCAGCGTACATTTTGCAATTCCGCTCCCATCTGCATCAATCGTTTTCGCGCTGCTCCCGCGCCGCACAGCACAAACAACAATCTGGATTCATGCTGCAAAGACTTTGCTGCTGCCAGCAATACTTCCAGGCCTTGTTTTTCGCCCATATTCCCGGAATACATTGCTACGCATTTATCGTCTTCGATGCCGAGCTCCTCTCGATAGACGCTTGCTCTAGACATGGGGAAAATATTTTGTGTGTCTACCCAATTAGGCAGCAACTCAGTCTTTGCCGTCACGTCCTTGGTCGAGAGGAGATTAAGCATACTGCCGGAGATAGTCGAAACACGGTCAAAACAGCACATCAGCCATGACTCTGCTTTACCAACAACACTGTGCAGTAACTTTGAACGCAGAATCCCCAATTCAAATGCAGCGTCGATCTCGAAATCCTGCACATGAAGCCATGCTTTGGCACCCGACAACTTTGCGCACATCAATGCCGCAGGCGCACAAAACAAAGTCGGTTCAATAGCCAGAATCACACTCGGACGCCAGAACATTTGGCTAATCATGACTGGCAAGCTGCATAATGCAAAGCTAGCCAAGTGCAATAAACGCTTCAACCCGGATGGCCGGGATGGAACCCAAATCGGGCAACGCCAGATTGAAACTCCTTTCCGCACCTCCTTGCTATAGCGCCATGACGCATATCCATCGGCGACTCGCCATTCCGGATAGTAGGGTGGCGCTGTCACAACATGCAATTCATGGCCGGCGGCAGCCAGCCACTCGGCCATTTCGCCGGTATATTTACCAACGCCGGTAAGTTCGGGTGCGTAATTTATACCAACGATCAGGATACGCATGCTAAATCTTGCGTGCGACCACAACCAGGCAGTCACCCCGTTTGCTCAGATTGCCCAACCATAACAGGGGAAAGAACAACCCACGGATCAGAAAAATCAACGAAGCCACCAAACCCGCCGATCTTAGCGGCCTGGTCGGCTGGCCTGGTTTAGCAAACAACCAGGCGATGATCGAATGGGCAACCCACAACGCCGGGGTTTGCTGCCGCATTTTAACGATTTGAAATTGCGACTTCTTCAACCCATCTCGTAGCGTGTCCGTAGAAAAATGCGCAACGTGAAAAGGAACATGCCAATTGATCCAACAGCGACCGAATACCGAACGTAACCAGCTCCGGCTATTGGGACAGCTGATCCATAACTGCCCATCGGCATTGAGCAAACGGTGTATGTGCTGAAGCATGGCGCCGGGATTTAACGAATGCTCCAGCACGTTGGATAACACGATGACATCGAATTTTTTCTCAGTAGTGAAACTTTCCAAGGTGTTGCAGTGCACCGTAAAGCCTTTTCCGCGAGCAACCTCTGCTGCTTTGCTATTAAGCTCCAGACCCTCTGCAGCAAAACCATGGCTCCGATAAAACCCCAACCCCCGTCCTTCGTTACATCCGACATCAAGTAAATTGCCGGAACCGTTTACGCTGTGGAATGATATATCTCCATCGATTGCCAACCAGAAACGATATAGAAATGAATTGACGAACCTCTCTCTGATTTTTGTGTACCGCGTGTTTCTCTCGCCGCTAAAATTGTAGAATTGTTCATACAGTTTGTTCATCTCCGCTTGATTTGGCATCGGGATAGTTTGCTCAAGGCCACAACCGGCACAGGCGCAGACTTGGTATTCCTGCTTAATGCCAAAGCGCGTATCCCATATTGAGTTTTGAACAATATTTATTGCTAGCACAGCATCACAATTAATGCATCTAAAAGGGGCTATGTTTGATTGGACAAAATTTTCCATTAATTAAATATATTTTTTAAGGCGGCAATGATAATGGATATTTTTGTATTCGCCGGAAAACTATGCTGACCTACCGAACGAGCGACGAATCAAACCGCGCAATACATATTTGACATGCCCCTGACCAAGCAAGAGTACCATCCGGCGAAGTTGAAAAAAGCGCTTGGCCAAAGGGGAAGCCTGGCGTCCTTGCAGTAGCCCCTGATATTCCGCATCGAAAACCTCCTGCATGTTGCTGGTTTTTGTATCCTCATGCAGACGGAGACCGCCCCATATCTCATTAACATGCAAGGCTCGCCGTCCCTGCAAGAGACGCAGAAACCATTCATAATCAAAACCGCATTCCAGTGATTCGTCAAGATAGCCGATTTCATCGTGCATTCGCCGCCTCCAGAATGCAGCCTGATTCGTCAACATCATGCCCTCGGCCAGCAAAGATCGGTAGGTTGGGCGCACATATTTGAGGTCGCGCAGCAACTTATCATTTTTATCGATGAGATTCATGTTGCCGATGATCAAATCGGCATGGGGCGCCATTGACGCCTCCCTCGCGAGGCTTTCGAATACTCTTGGATAAAAGATGTCATCCGAATTCTGCCAGCCCACCCACTCGCCAGTTGCGCGTCGCAGTCCCTTGTTAATTGCATGTGGCTGTCCCCGGTCAGGCTCGCTGACCCAATAGGCCAGCCTGTCGGCGTATTTCTGAATGATTTCGACGCTACCATCTGTCGATCCACCATCAATAACCATATATTCAAGATTAGGGTATCCCTGATCCAATACCGAGCGAATCGTCCTCTCAAGAAATTGCGCCTGGTTAAATGACGGGGTAATTATGGAAATTCTAGGAAAGTGCCGGGACATCGCTATGACATGTTTTCAGATTTATTAGCACACGGTTCGCTTCGAGTAACAACCTGAAATCCACAGCCGCTCCGCCTCCGCGTTTGATCAATGATACTTCGAGATCCAAGGAAAAGGTCTGGGTTATCCACCCCCAGGCTAAGGCACTTTCCAAAATTACTCATGACCGGAAAAATACTCCGTCCCATTGCATGGTGCGTCCTGTGGCTGGTTCGATAAAAGCCGGTTGCAGTGACCACAACACAAAACCCGCTGCTTCCAGTCGATCGATGCATTCTCGCCAGAGACGTTGGCCTTCGTAAAGAGGTATCAGTGATAGCTCAATCTGGATTCCGCGTAGCTTTGGCAACGTTGCAAGCGCTCCGTCGAGTACATGCCATTCGTAACCCTGAGTATCTATTTTTAGAAACGGCGCTTGAGCGCCATCGAGATAGAGCGGCGCAACCGAGTCCAATGTGATCAGCGGAGCCGACTCATGTCCAAGATAAACAGATTCAGGTGCAGCGCTGCTATGCGCCGCAAGCATGGGGAGAATCGAACTACTGACCGAGTTGCCGGATATGTTTAGTTGAATATCACCAATACGATCTCCCAACGCGCAACGCGTATGCACATGCCAAGCTGAATCCCTGTTGCTCTCCCTTAAAAGCCGATGATGGGCATCTGTCAGCGGTTCAAATGAAATGATGCGGCCCGTATAGCCGCCTGCTCGCAACTCTTTGGCGAACTGGCCCTCATTAGCACCAATGTCAATAACAAGGTCGATATTAAAGGTGTGCAAGGCAGCCATCAGCCGCGCTAACGGCGAGGTATCTGGATGAAAGCGGTGAGCCTCTATGCCTATCGCGTTTAAAGCCTTTTTAATACTTAGCTTGGCTGAACTCAGCATACCATCCTCATTTCAATGAATCGAATATCGGAAAGTTTTGTGTGTGCGCAGTGCACCAGATTTAATAGTGATTCCGTCATTCTATTCAAACCAGTTTCATATAGACATCAAGCGTTTCAGCAGCACAGCGATCCCATGAAAAATTTTCCAAACGCGCGCGTCCCTTCGCAATCAGTTGGTTCCGGTGGCTATCCGACGTGACAACCCGTTCGATAGCCGTGCGCATGCTGTCAGTATCAGCAGGGTCAAAATATTCACCCGCATCGCCGACAACCTCAGGAATGGCACTTGTATTGCTGCATACGACAGGGCAATTATGCGACATTGCTTCCAGCGGAGGAATACCAAAACCTTCATATAGCGAGGGAAATATAAACGCGCTGGCTGATTCGTATAGCTTGGCGAGCAATTGATCGTCGCCCCCAAGCTGCATAACTTGTTTATTAGCCAGCCCCAGTGATTGCATTGTTTTTAACTCATCCGCGTGAAAAGCTCCACCCCCGAAACAGATCAGCTTATATCCGGTTTTGAGTAGCGATGATGTCGCATACACTTCCAGCAGATGGAAAAAGTTTTTGTAT
>JANXXH010000056.1 GCA_025350705.1 Gallionella sp. | reverse complement strand
TTTAGGTCACATCCGTGATGAAGTCGAGTTCCGTCATGGCCTCGAAAACGCTGGCAGTATTGACGTTCTTGTAGTTAAACATTGAACGTGAAGATGCCCAACCCGGCAGTCGAGAGGGACTGCGCAAAAGCGCGCAGCCCCTCACTTTTACGTTGGGCATAACAAACAAGGGAGCATTTCACATGGCAAATTTGCTTTATGTAGATAACTCAAATATCTGGATTGAAGGGCTGCATGTCGCGGCGTATAAATCTGGGATGGCTCCAGATGTTTGGACTGCCGTCCAAGGAAATATATGTGACTACAATTGGAAGCTCGATTTCGGTAAACTTTTTGCATTCGCCGGGGGTGATAAATCCGAGGTTAAAAAGGCAACCCTTTTGGGCTCTCGCCCGCCCAAAAATGACTCTCTCTGGATAATGGCAAAGAAAAGAGGTTTTGAGGTCGTTGTCTATGATCGAAATGTCGCAAATCACGAAAAGAAAATTGATACTGATATTGTGGCAACGATGATTGAAGACTCATACGAGATTCTTACTATTGGAGAAGATGAAGTCACTCTTGTCGCTGGAGATTCGGATTACGTTCCTGCCATCGAAAAACTTAAAAAACGTAATATCCCAGTTCACGTTGTTTTCTGGGGGCATGCTGCTAGAGAGTTGAAGGATGCTGCTACAAAGTTTATCTCTCTGGACGATTACCTTGCTCACCTGAGTCATTGACAAATGCCTAACCCGTCAGTCGAGAGGGACTGCGCAAAAGCGCGGCGCCCCTCACTTTTACGTTAGGCATTGGAAATCAATGCAGCGAGATATCAAGTAAGCAAAATATAAAGAACTAACACCTTGAATGTAACAAATATTAATGGGAGAAACTAATGTATAACAACGACGTGATAAATATCGACGTTGCTGATCAGAAGCAACACCCGTTGCTTCGACCTCAGAAAGTCAGTATTGTTGATATCAAAATGCCATTTTGGTCGATGGTAGTGTTTATGGTTAAAGCAACATTAGCATCCATACCCGCACTTATTATTCTGACGATTATTTCCCTAATCTTGGTAGCAATATCTGCAGGAATATTAGCTGCATTACACGTCCATCTGTAATTTTTGCCTAACAACGCAGTCAACCACGCATGGCCTCTAGCCCTGCTCGGACCCTCAAATCTAATCTTTTTGGGGTCGGTTACTTTTCACGTTAGGTTTTTTGCTCACCCAGGTGACAAAAGGCACACGCCAGCGTAAACTTGCTCCATGAAACCATTTCGCTGGAACCACGATAAAAACGAGGCGCTGAAAGTTGAGCGTAATATTTCGTTCGAGGTAATAGCACTCGCTATTGAGGCGGATGGTTTGCTGGATGTATTACGCCACCCGAATCCGGAAAAATATCCAAACCAGTCCGTTCTTGTTGTGGCATTTGATGGATATGTTTACTTGGTGCCTTACGTTGAAGAGCAGGATCACTATTTCTTGAAGACAGTGATCCCAAGCAGAAAGGCCACCAGAGTTTATTTGCTTAAGGAGTAACACAAATGAAAAAGCTTGACGCCTATGAAGATGAAATCTTGAGCGCCTATGAAAAAGGTAAGCTTAAGTCCGCCTCTCCTTCAAAAGCAGAGTTGGCAAAATTCAAAGCTGCCGCCTCAGCCACTTTTTTGAAGGAAAAACGGATCAATATCCGCCTTTCCACGCCCGACTTGATGGATATTCAAGCACGCGCACTTGAAGAAGGCATGCCATATCAAACATTGATCGCCAGTGTGCTTCACAAGTTTGTGTCAGGGCGTCTTGTGGAGCCATCGTCCAGTCTAACCTCACGTTCAAGCGGGACGCGCCAAAAGCGGCGCGCCCCTTAACTTTACGTTATGCCTACCACTAAGGATTGCGCATGGACATGACCTCAGTTTCCACAGTATTGCGCAGCATCAAAACTGCAACCGACATTGCGAAGGTTATTAAAGAGAGTGACGTATCTCTTGAAAAAGCCGAGTTTAAACTCAAGCTCGCCGAACTCATCTCTGCACTGGCCGATGCAAAGATTCAACTCGCTGATATTCAGCAACTCTTGATGGAAAAAGATGCAGAGTTAAAGGCTGCCACAGAGCAGCTTGTCGTGAAAGAGAAGCTTCACTGGGAAAGTCCTTACTACTGGCTGCTTGATGGAGCAAAGAAAGATGGGCCTTTCTGCCAACACTGCTATGACAAAAACCATGAACTAATTAGATTGCAAGGAAATGGAGACGGTTATTGGGAGTGCAAGGCGTGCAAGAGCAGTCACACGGACAGTTCGTGGGACTCTCCTAGTGCAATGACCATTGGGCGAGGCCATGATCCATACACCGGCTACTAACGCAATCATGCGCTGGGCATTTCGGCCTAACCCGTCAGTCGAGAGGGACTGCGCAAAAGCGCGCAGCCCCTCACTTTTACGTTAGGCCTTCTCACGCCTTTTTGCTATGATGTCGTCCAAGGAGATCAAGTTATGAATTCAAACTACACTGCCGTAATTAAGCAAGATGCCGACTGGTGGATTGGCTGGATTGAAGAAGTACCTGGCGTAAATTGCCAAGAGTCTTCGCGTGAAAAATTATTAAAGTCACTTAGGGAAACATTAGCTGAGGCAATCGAATTAAATCGTGCAGATGCGCTGGAATCCGTCGGCGATGATTTTGAAGAGCTAACGATAGCCGTATGAAGCGGCGGGATTTACTGACACATCTCACTACACATGGTTGCGCATTACTCCGCGAAGGTGGCAACCACTCTTGGTGGCACCATTTAAGCACTAACAGGCGAAGCGCTGTTCCAAGGCACAATGAAATCAACAATCATTTGGCAGTTAAAATTTGCCGCGACCTTGGCATACCAGAGCCCAAGAAATTCTGACCCTGCGCTCAAGCAGGACTGCGCTGATATAACCTCGCGCAGCCCCTTAGCTCCACGTTAGCACCAAAACATCAGGGATCACCATGAGCGATGAAGAAATTCCCATAGCCGTTGTGGGAACACAAGTTGCACCACGTACGAAACCATCGAACTACCCAGAGCCATTCGCATCACGCATGAAGGGGCGAGAGAAGCGCCCTCTCGGCGATTTGTTTGGCCTTGCAAACTTTGGGGTAAATCTAACGCGACTTTTGCCCGGTGCAGGTTCAGCTTTACGTCATGCCCATACCAAGCAAGACGAGTTCATCTACATATTGCACGGTAATCCTGTGCTACTTACCGATGCAGGAGAAACGCAACTTTCTCCAGGCATGTGCGCGGGTTTTAAAGCTGGTACGGGCAATGCACACCAATTGCTCAATCGTTCCAGTGAAGAGGTACTTTACCTTGAGGTTGGCGACCGCAGCACAGGAGATTCTGCCGTGTATCCTGACGATGACTTACAGGTGGTTCTCGTCGGGGGCAAATGGAAGTTTGCACACAAAGATGGTTCGCCATATTAAAGTTCGCACTCATTCCGCACCCAAGCATGACTGCGCAGTGACAATTCCACGCTCTTGCGCAGCGAGTGCTGCGGATTCACTAAAAGTAGGCAATTTGCTACTCGGCGAACCGAGTGCAAAGTTGGCACGCCTACCTTTGGTGAAAGCGCGCATACGTTCGGCGCATCAGAATGCCCACAGTCACGAGGAATCTCGAGGAGTCCGCAACATGAAGATAAAATCGGCCGTGATCGGGCTGGTTCTGACAGCGCTCGCCATTCAGACCAATGATGCCGGGGCGCGGCACAACGGCAAGGTCAGGACGGAAACCATCGACATGGTCGTCATCCATTCGACGGGGGGCCCCACCTGTGATGCCAAAACAGGCAAGCCCATTTGGGTAAAAGCCGGCACCCTCGAGGAAGACATGCGGGATATAGAAGCGAACCCCAATCTCGGCATTCACTACATGATAGATCGTGATGGGACATTGCGCGCCAGCGTGCCCGAAGACGAAGCGGTACATCACGTTTTTCACTACAGCGGCCACTCCATCGCCATCGAGCTGATCAACGATGGCGACGGGCTGGATCCATTTCCCGAAGCGCAGCTGGCGTCGTTGGTGAAATTGCTCCGCGACATCAAGCAGCGCCGTGGCATCACGCGCGATGGCATCAAGCGTCACTCTGATCTCGACCACGCGCGACTGTCTTGCGACAGCACGCAACGGCGCAAGGTGGATCCCGACGCAGCGTTCCCGTATAAATCGATCTTGGATCGGGTATTTCCACCCAAGCTGGAAAAACCTGGCGTCAAGCCCATCACTCAGGCGGGGCTGCGCGAATAATGCCTGTCGCAGCCCTTTAGCTCCATGACGCCAACCTGCTAATTGCTCTCCAGCACTACGAACGCGACGATCATGCTGCGCTCATCGCTGATGGAAAGATGATGGCCGTTGACGCCCAGTTGCGCTAAATGGGTACGCAGCACTTCGTCGAACTGCAACACCGGTTTACCGAGGCCATCATGGGTGACGCTGATGCGGCGCAGGCTGACTGGTTCGCGCAGCCCGCTGCCGACTGCCTTGGCAAAGGCCTCCTTGGCGGCAAAGCGTTTGGCCAGAAAGCGCGCTGCGTGGGTGTGAGAGTTGAAATCGGGTAGCTCGCGCTCGCTCAGCACGCGCTCGGCAAAGCGCACACCATAGCGATTCCACATCGTTTCAATGCGTGCATATTCGACGATGTCGCTACCGATGCCGTGGATCACTGCTGGCCCGCCAACAATGCTTTCATCTTCCTCACTGCGGCGTCCAGCCCGATGAACAGCGACTCTGCGATGATAGCGTGGCCGATGTTGAGCTCGACCAGATTGGGGATGGCAACAATGGGCTGCACGTTGTGGTAATTCAGGCCGTGGCCGGCATTGACCTGCAATCCTTGCACATGGGCGTGTTCTGCCGCGACGCGGATGCGTTCCAGCTCATGCCGTTGCCCGGGCACACTGTCGGCATCGGCATATTTTCCGGTGTGCAATTCCACCACCGGCGCACCGGTACGGCGTGCAGCATCGATTTGTTTTGCGTCAGGGTCTATGAACAATGACACGCGGATACCCGCTTCGGCACAACGCGCGCACGTGGCCGTGATGGTGTCGAAATAGCGCACCACGTCCAGCCCCCCTTCGGTAGTCAGCTCTTCGCGGCGCTCCGGCACCAGGCACAAGTCGTGCGGCTTGATGCGCAGCGCGATCTTGATCATTTCGTCGGTGACGGCACTTTCCAGGTTCATGCGCGTTTGCAGCATGTCGCGCAACACTTCTACATCGCGGTCTTGGATGTGGCGGCGGTCTTCTCGCAAATGCAACGTGATCGCGTCGGCGCCTGCTTCTTCGCAGATCAGCGCGGCACGCACCACGTTGGGATAGCGCGTGCCGCGCGCTTGCCGCAAGGTGGCGATATGGTCGATGTTCAGTCCCAATTTAATCATAATTTTTGCAGGTCCTTGATCAATTCCCGTGTATGCAAAATTTTGCCGCCGAGATGGTGATTCAGCAACACCCTCATCAGTTGCTTGCTCTGTTGGGCGGTGTTCGGATCGGAATAATCGTCGGCGTTCATATCCAGCAAAGTTTTGCCCAAAACCGGCATACCCAGCCGGGCATCACCGTCATCTGGTCCCTCAATATCCAGAATGGCTCCTCTTTCCACGGCGTAACGATAGCAGAGTTCGGCCTGTATCGCCTTACCGTTGTTGGCCTCGTGCTCCAAAACCAGCGCATAGCCCAACTCCTGCAGCAGATGCTTTTCAAAACAACGCAACGTGGCAGCATGGTCGGTTTCATGCATCAGACGATGCAAGGTGGCGCGATAATAGTCGAACAGTTGTTCGTGCGGGTCGTCGCGCGCCAGCAGGTTGAGCAACAATTCATTCAAATAGAATCCGCACATCAGCGCCGTGCCTTGCAGATAAGGCTGGCCGCCTTGCCATTCCGCGCTGTGCAGGGTGCGCACCTCGCCCTTGCCGAACCAGCTTAACAGCAGCGGCTGAAAATTCATCAGCACCCCGCGCAAATTTGATTTGGGGCGCCGCGCCCCGCGCGCCACGATAGCCAACCGCCCACGCTGACGGCTGAACACGTCAAGTATCAAACTGGTTTCGCGGAACGGATAGCTGTGTAACACAAATGCGGGCTCGTCCTGATGTTTGTTGCGGTTTGCCAAGGTCATGCGCACTCCGTGGTCATGCACAACACCCAGTCATTTATATCGGTCATTCATATCCCAGGGACTTCAACACGCGCTCGTCATCTGCCCAACCGCTGCGCAGCTTGATGAACACTTCCAGGAACACTTTGCCGTCAAACAGCTTTTCCATGTCCAGTCGCGCTTGGGTGGCGATCTCCTTGAGCTTTTCACCTTTCTTGCCGATCAGCATCGCCTTGTGCGCCTCCTTGTCCACCAGGATCGCGGCATGGATGCGGCGCAGCCTGGGCTGTTGCGGGGGGCCTTCCGTCTTGAATTGCTCGATCACGACGCTGGTTGAATAGGGCAACTCATCCCCGGTGAAACGGAATATTTTTTCACGCAATATTTCTGCGGCCAGGAATCTTTCGCTGCGGTCGGTGATGTCATCCTTGTCGTAGATCAGCTCGCCTACAGGCAGGTGGCGGCGCAGCGCTTCGCGCAATTCCTCCAGCTTGGTACCCTGCTTGGCACTGACCGGCACGATGTCGGCAAACTTGAAATCCTGGGCGACGCGCTCGGCAAACGAGAACAATTGTCCCTTGTCCGCCACTTCATCGATCTTGTTGATCACCAGCACCACCGGGCGATTGTCCGGCAACAACTTGAGCACCTCCTGGTCACGCTCGTCATAGCGCAGCGCTTCCAGCACATACATCACCACCTGCACATCGCGCAAGCTGCTGGTGACGACGCGGTTCATGCCGCGATTCAGCGCATTGAGATGTTTGGTCTGGAAGCCCGGCGTATCGACGAACACGAACTGCGCGTGTTCATCGGTAAAGATGCCGTGGATGCGATGACGTGTGGTCTGAGCCTTGCGCGAGGTGATGCTGATCTTCTGCCCGATCAGATGATTGAGCAGCGTGGATTTGCCCACATTGGGCCGACCGACGATGGCGATGAAGCCGCTGCGAAATTCAATATTTGGTTCGGTCATGCTGTGGTCGGCAATTGTTGATAGGCCGCTTGGGCAGCCTGTTGCTCGGCATTGCGGCGGCTGGCTCCCGTGCCACGGGCGGAAATCTTTAATGACGGGATGACGCACTCCACCTGAAATGATTGCTCATGTGCTTCGCCTGACATTTCCACCACGCTATAGGTCGGCAGGGGAATCCGCTTGCCTTGCAAATACTCCTGCAATAAGGTCTTGGCATCCTTGCCCAGTGTCTGGACATCCACCTTTTCCATGTAAGGCACATACAGATTCAGCACGACTGCTTCGGCATCGGCAAAGCCGCCATCCAGAAACACCGCTCCAAACAAGGCTTCCAGCACATCTGCCAATATCGATGGACGACGAAAGCCACCGCTCTTAAGCTCGCCCTCGCCCAGCCTTAAACAACCTCCCAAATCGAGTTGCTGCGCGAGTATAACAAGCGTTTCTTCCCTGACCAGACTGGAACGCAACCGCGACAACTCGCCCTCGCTTAACTGCGGATAGTTGCTGTAGAGGTGTTTGGCAATGACGCAGCCAAGAATGCTGTCGCCCAAAAACTCGAGTCGCTCATTGTGCTCAGGCGCGTAGCTGCGGTGGGTCAGTGCGCGCTGCAAAAGTTGCAGTTGATTGAACTCATACCCCAATTTCCTGCACAGCGCGCTGCCATGCAAAGATTCTTGTGCCCTCGGGCTTTCTTTATTTGCCCGCACTGCTCGGATTGAATTCAATTAAAAAGCTGATGTTGCCACCCAAAGGGATCTTGGTGGTATAACTGGCACTCAAAACAAGTCTTCCATTATCGCTGGAGATTTCGATATCATCAGCTCTGATTGCTGAGATATTGTCGATCACCGAGCGCCTTTCGAAGGATGCCTTAATATCGTGTGGCACGCCCTTTTGCAAATCAGGATCATGCGCCATCGTGACGAAGATATTTTTGATCTGCGCTTCCTGGATGTAGGCTGGAATGAGCTTAAGTGCGGTGATGCCGAAAAATACTAACAGGAAAGCCCCAAAAACAAATCCACCAAGACTAAAACCTCGTTGTTGCACTGGCATTGCTATATTCATTATCTCCCCCCGGTTTAGTTGATTGACATTCCTATGCGCTTCAAATCAGAAAAATTCATCCAAATAAAAAATGCCTTTCCGACGATCTGATTGTCTGGTACAAATCCCCAATAGCGGCTGTCACGGCTGTTATCGCGATTATCACCCATCATAAAATATTTTCCTTCGGGCACCTTGCAGTGCACCATCTCGTTATCATAACTGCAATTCTCGCGCCCGCTGAATTCGGCTACCCCACTCAGATGCAAAGTCGGCATTTGAGGATTGACGAGCACCGCGTGTTTACGCTCCCCCAATGTTTCGATGCGCTTTTCGGTATGCACGAAATTCAGTCCGGACTCAACGTAATTGTAGTCGCCATCCGCTTGTTGTGGCTGCTCGACTCCGTTGATCCATAACCGCTTGTTGCGATATTCGACGCTATCGCCGGGAAGACCGACCACGCGCTTAATATAATCCAGCGAGGGATCTTCCGGGTAGCGGAACACCATCACATCGCCGCGCTGCGGATTGTTCAACTGAACGATCTTTTGATTGATAACAGGCAGTCGCACGCCATAGGTGAATTTATTCACCAAAATGAAGTCGCCAACCTGCAGGGTCGGAATCATCGAACCGGATGGTATCTTGAACGGCTCGATCAAAAAAGAGCGGATGCAAAACACCACCAGAATGACCGGAAAGAAACTCTTGGAGTATTCCACCCACCATGGCTCAACAACTTCGCTGCCGCGCTTGGCTGCCAATGCAAAAAGATCCAACAACCAGATGGCGCCGGTAACCAGCAGCAGCACAAACATAATTAATGCGAAATCCATTACTGCTCCTTAATCATCCACACGCAGAATCGCCAAAAAGGCTTCCTGCGGAATTTCCACGCTCCCCACCTGCTTCATGCGTTTTTTCCCCGCCTTTTGTTTTTCCAGCAGCTTTTTCTTGCGCGAAATATCGCCGCCATAACATTTGGCCAACACATTCTTGCGCATCGCCTTGACGTTTTCGCGTGCAATGATGTTCGAGCCGATTGTCGCCTGGATCGCCACATCATACATCTGGCGGGGAATAAGCTCACGCATCTTGGCTGCCACCTCGCGTCCGCGATGCTGACTATTGGCACGATGCACGATTATTGCAAGCGCGTCCACTTTCTCGCCGTTGATCAGCATATCCACCTTGACCACATCCGCCGCGCGGTACTCCTTGAACTCATAGTCCATCGAGGCATAACCGCGCGAAACCGATTTCAGTTTGTCGAAGAAGTCCATCACGATTTCCGCCATCGGCATTTCATAGACCAGATTCACCTGCTTGCCGTGATAACTGATGTTGATTTGCGCTCCCCGCTTCTGGGTACACAGCGTGATGACAGAGCCGACATATTCCAGCGGCATGTACAGATTAACCGTGACTATTGGTTCACGGATTTCCTCGATCTTGGACGGATCGGGCATCTTGGACGGATTATCCACCGTCAGCACTTTACCGTCGCGCTGCACCACCTCATAAATCACCGTCGGTGCTGTCGTGATCAAGTCCATGTCGAACTCGCGCTCCAGTCGCTCCTGCACGATTTCCATGTGCAACAAGCCCAAGAATCCGCAGCGGAAGCCGAAGCCCAGAGCCTGCGATACTTCCGGTTCGTAACGCAATGCGGCGTCGTTCAGCTTGAGCTTCTCCAGCGAGTCGCGCAATGCTTCATACTGGTTAGATTCAACCGGGAACAATCCGGCGAACACTTGCGGCTGCACTTCCTTGAAGCCGGGCAACGCCTGTTGCGCCGGCTTGTTCAGATGGGTGATCGTATCGCCCACTTTGGCCGCTTTCAGTTCCTTGACACCTGCAATGACAAACCCGACCTGGCCTGCGCTCAGGCTTTCGCGCGGCTGCGACTTGGGCGTGAATACGCCGATATTTTCGGTCAGATGCTGCGCGACTGTGGCCATGAACAGGATCTTCTCCTTGGGCTTGAGCGTACCATTCATCACCCGTACCAGCATCACCACGCCGACATAGTTATCGAACCAGGAATCGATTATCAATGCCTGCAAAGGAGCGTCCGGATCGCCCTTGGGGGCAGGCACTTTGGCGATCATCGATTCCAGCACGTCCTGTATACCCTCCCCGGTCTTGGCCGAACAGCGCACTGCATCATGCGCATCGATGCCGATCACTTCCTCGATTTCCTCAATGGCGTTTTCAGGATTGGCGGATGGCAAGTCGATCTTGTTTAGTACCGGCACCACTTCGACGCCCAGATCCAAAGCTGTATAGCAATTCGCCACGGTCTGCGCCTCAACGCCCTGTGAAGCATCCACCACCAGCAACGCGCCCTCGCAAGCCGACAGCGAGCGCGACACTTCGTAGGAAAAATCAACATGTCCTGGCGTATCGATCAGGTTGAGGTTATATACTTGGCCATCGCGCGCCTTGTAGCTCAATGCAGCGGTTTGCGCCTTGATGGTGATGCCGCGCTCGCGTTCCAGATCCATCGAATCGAGCACCTGCGCTTCCATTTCGCGGTCGGACAAGCCGCCGCACAACTGGATGATACGATCAGCTAAAGTGGACTTGCCGTGGTCGATATGAGCAATGATGGAGAAATTACGGATATGCTGCATAGAATCCAAAATAAAAAATCCCGCCTAAACCGGCGTTTTCACAAAGGGCGAATTCTAGCCGATTTAGGCGGGACACGCTGAGCTATACATAGCGACAGAAATCGTAGCGAGCGGCTTTGGGGCGGGGGAGGCATGGCCATTCGACTAAGCTGATACAAAACTCCAGCTAAGTCGCTGGTCAGCGCAGCGCCCGGAGCATACGCGTCAGTATGTGAGGAGCGCGAGCACCGCCCGGCCTCGGCTCAGAGTCGCGCATAACCAATGACTAAGCTGGCGTAGTTTGCCAGCCAAGTCAGATGGCTAGTCGTTTCATCAGTGATTTATGCGCTAGGTATAATTACTTTTCGTCCAGCTTGATCGCCACATACGAAGCGTTATCGCCGCGCCTTACCAACAGCGCGACATTACGCCCATTGGGAACCTGTTTGAGCATTTCGTTGAACTGCGCCAGCGAACGAATTTGCACATTGCCGATTGACAGCAATATATCCCCTTGATGCAATCCGGCGGCACGCGCAGATGGCCCTTTGACATCTTGCACCAGCAAGCCACCACTGACTTGCAACTCCTTGAGTTGGTCAGAGTTCAACTCGACGACAGAAATACCTAGACGCGAAATCGTCTCTGCCGAATCGTCTGATGGCTTCTTGGCAGAGCGCGCCAGCTTGCCACTCTCCACAGGCATTTCACCAACCTCAACGGTGACTTTTTTGGTTGCGCCCTTGCGCCACAATTCGACCGCCACTTTGGTGCCCGGTTTGATCGCCGCCACTATGCGCGGCAAATCGCTGGAAGTATTCACCGTCTTTCCGTCAAACTTGAGGATCACATCGCTTGCTTCAATGCCCGCCTTGTCGGCCGGAGCGTTTTGTTCCACGCTACTGATCAGCGCCCCATTCGGTTTGCTCAAGCCGAATGATTCAGCCAACTCCTGGTTCAATTCTTGTATCACCACCCCGATGCGTCCTCGTGTCACCTTGCCGCTGCTGCGTAATTGATCAGCCACTTGCGTCGCCACATCGATCGGTATCGCAAAAGACAGCCCCATTGAACCGCCGGAGCGGGTATAGATTTGCGAATTGATTCCAACCACTTCTTCATTCATGTTGAATAATGGGCCGCCGGAGTTACCGGGATTGATCGCCACATCAGTCTGAATGAATGGCACGAAATTATCTTGCGGCAAGGAGCGGCCCTTGGCACTGACGATACCGGCGGTAACGCTATTATCAAAACCAAATGGCGAACCGATTGCGACCACCCATTCTCCGACCTTGAGCTTGTTCGGGTCACCCACGGTTATTTTCGGCAATCCAGTCGCTTCGATCTTCAGCAAAGCCACATCGGTACGTTTATCCGCGCCGATGACCTTGGCGCGAAACTCGCGCTTGTCTGTCAGTCGCACGGTGATCTTGTCGGCACTGTCCACCACATGCGCATTGGTCATGATGTAGCCATCGCTGCTGATGATAAAACCCGAGCCGAGCGATTGCGACTCCTGCTCGCGCGGAGCTTGACCTGGTGGTATCTGGGGCGCAAAGCGGCGGAAAAATTCGTAGAACGGATCGTCCTCGGGAATATTGGGGAACGCTTGGGCATTTTGAATAATTTGCGTAGTACTGATATTGACTACCGCCGCACCCTGCTTTTCCACCAAATCGGTAAAATCCGGCAATTCCTTGATCTGAGCTGATGCGCTGCCCATTACCCCAAAAACCAACGTTGCACCAAAAAGAAAAACCAGCAGACTCGCGAATTTCCTCAGCATTTATTCCTCTCCTCTAACAAAAGAATTAACAACCCGCCTACAATGTGAAATTATAATAATTTTCAAGGCTCAGATTTCTCACCTTGCATCTTCTCCCCATATTCTTCACGCCAAAGCCGCGCGATATAGGGCTGATGATCACTCTTGGACTGGTGCAATGAAACCCATTTGGCGATAACAAAGCCGATAGCCAAGCCAAACAACGCGCCTGTGGCGGCATATCCATCGCGTTGTTCAGTCTGCACCGCAAAAGAACTACCCAGCATCGCACCCATTACCAATAGCACCAGCGGCAAAAGATAAACCAAACCTATCCCGCGAAATACCGCACCATCGGCAACCGATATGACGACTTCATCGCCGAGGCGGGCATTAATTGGATTATCCACCTGGAATTTGCGAGGTTTGCTGCAAAACAGCTGGGACAGTTTGCCTGTCCCGCAACCCTTGCCATTGCATTGTTCACAACCATTGCCCTGATTGGCCTGAACGAGAGCATATTGCCCTCCAACCTGCACAATGATAGCGCGTGTCTCCAGCATGATCACTTGCCGTTGTAGCGTACCGATTCGAGTACTTGCATCACTGTGCGCGGCGGCACTTCCCCGACCACGGTAATCAGATTCTTGTCCAGCACCTTATGGTACAAACTTACCGCACCGCGACTGGACAATCCCTCCACATCATCTTCATCCCCATCATTCGGCTCAATGAATATGGAAATAGCGCTCAACCCATCGGAAAACACCATTTGTGTCACCGGGGCATGCTTACCATGCATCGTGCGCAATATCTCCATGGTCTTTTTGAAACCAGTCGGCACCATATCAGCTACCCAGCCACTATTTGTGGGCGTGATGTCTTTCGCTGCTTCCAACGAATGGTGCGAACCTTTACCATGCAAATCCGCCGCAGTACTCAACTTGATCCAAGAACGATCAATCTGTCCACCGATCTGTAATTGGGTAAATGAATATTGTTCGGCTATTTGATTTTTGTCACCCTGCACAGCGGCCTTCAACAACAAACCTGAATCGGTATGCACCCACATCTTGTGCGAATAGCGCAAGTTATCTTTGGGTTGAAACAGGATGACATGAGCGTTGTATCCAGCCACCCGCTCCACCCCCAACAAGTTGGCCTGATAGTTCGCGCTAAGAGCGGATAATTGTTCAGGCAACAAAGACGGGAACCTGCTTCGCCCTTGCTGGCTTTCCATCTGTACCATCTGGTGGTGGGTGTAGCTCCAAACCTGCCCGTCATGGCGGATTATTTCCCGTTTGGGCCCATCAAGACTTTCCAGCTTCTCGAATTCACCGCTCGGTTCGGTAACGTGGATAAGGTTCGATGTCTCGACGCGATCATCATATTGATAGACAAATACCCCGCTGTAATTGGTTTGATGCCCCGCAATAGCGGCGATCCCTAGCCAATCAAGAGCCGACCTTTCTTCGGCATGTGCATGCGCAACAAGCGCCGCCAGCACTCCGCAAAGCGCAACATGCACCTTCATCGTTAGTTTTCCCCTGTCCTACTTTTCATTTTGGCTGTATTTCGCCATGGTTGGTTTGTAGCGCGGCGTCATCGCGAGTGTAGGAAACCGTGCGTATATAAGATGCACTGCCATTCACCACCGCACTGGGAGAGTATTCCTGATGCGCCACCAGGTAATCATTTGAATTAGTCCTGATTTGCATGCTGACCGGACGCAAAGCGGATTGCTGCATCGCCAATTGCGGCACCACCTCAGGGCTGATCTGCAATGACATCCACGCCACCACCCCGACAGCCGACAGCGAAGCCGCTGCAGATAGCGCAAAGGTACGCATTCTCTGCTTTACAGCCCGACCGCGCGGAGCCAGCACGGTAGGCTCATCCCGCAAAAGTTCGCGCACTTTCGCGCTCAAGTCGCAATGGATATGTTCAGGTTGCCGCAGAATATCCCCGATCAAATGATAAACCGCCCAGTTTTTTCGAACAGTAGAATCGTTTTTGAGTCGGCCCAGCAAACTATCCGCTTCATCCTCGAACAATTCGCCATCCATCAATGTTGAGATTTCTTGTTTCATATCTACCACCTCTTACCCTTGCTGGTTTCTAACAACGGACGCAGGTTCTCTGCAACCGCCTCGCGTGCCCTGAAAATTCTAGACCGTACTGTGCCGACCGGGCAATTCATCACACTGGCAATTTCCTCATAACTCAAGCCCTCAATCTCGCGCAGTGTCAAAGCGCTGCGCAAATCTTCAGGCAACTGTTGCAATGAAGCTTGCACTACACCGACAACCTGCTTGCTCATAAGTTCATTTTCCGGGGTATTTACCTCTCGAAGCAGGCTGGCATCTTCAAAGGACTCCGCCTCCTCTGCATCAAACGGCGTACTGGTGGGCGCACGGCGCTTGTTTGACAAAAGATGGTTCTTTGCCGTATTGATGCCGATGCGATACAGCCATGTATAAAACGCACTCTCACCGCGAAACCCGGGCAGCGCGCGGTACGCCTTGATAAAAGCATCCTGCGTAACATCCTCCGCTTCCGCCGGATCCCGCACAAACCGGGAAATGAGCCGCCCGAGCTTGCGCTGGTATTTGGCTACCAGCAAATCAAAAGCGTGCTTATCGCCACGCTGGACGCGCTCTACCAGCTGTTGATCGACATCCCGGTCTGTCATCCCTGACTATTCCAATTATTATGTTGCTGAACGATTTGTTACGCCAAGAAGATTATAACCGCTCCGCACCATCCAAGTCAGCTCAGTAGCAAAAAGTGAACTCGCAATAGAATAAAGAAAATTCCGGGCGAAGTGGGCACGCTTTTTCAATATGAGTAAAGTGGACCCCTCGGTCAAGACAATAATGCATCGAGTTTAAGAGGGCAACCTTCTTCATGCAGCGGAACGGCGCTGCCCCGGTTTTCTGTTTCTTTTTTTGTTTCTATTTCTGAGTGAGTTTTTTCTTCCTCACTCGG
>JANXXH010000160.1 GCA_025350705.1 Gallionella sp. | reverse complement strand
CGTACCACTTCTTCGGGACGTTCGAAGGTCTGCGCATAATCCTTGATCATGGCCTTGACCTGCTCCGGCTTTGCCTGCAGATCGCATTTTTGCACACGATCGGCAAGGATCAGCCCGAGTTTGACACGCCTCTCGGCGCGTTCCCTGAATAATTCCGGCGGCAACGGAACCCCTTTCATCTTCATCCCGCGCGACTCCATGTCCTGTGCGGTCTGCTGCATCAGGGCTTGCATCTCCAGCTCGATCGATGACTTGGGCACTTCAAATTTGGCGACTTTCAGCAACGCATCCATCGCCGCATCCTTGTTGCGCACCTTGAGACGGCGCTCTACTTCGCGCAGCAGATTTTCGTGTATCTCGCCTTGCAGCTTGCTCACATCGCCATCCTCAATGCCGATGGATTTAGCAAACTCCGCATTCATTTCCGGCAGCTTGGGCGCTTCGACTTTATTCACAGTAACCGTGAACGCAACCTTCTTTCCCGCCACATCCTTGCTGTGATAAGTTTCCGGGAAGGTCATTTCGAATGACTTGGTGTCGCCGGCCTTCATGCCGGCGATAGCGGCTTCAAACTCGGGCAACATGCGCCCCGCGCCCAGCACCAGCGGATAATTATTTGCCTCGCCGCCGTCGAACACCGCGCCGTTCAGCTTGCCGGTGAAATCGATATTCACCTGGTCTTCGGCCTGCGCCGCACGGTCGGTTTTCACGAACTTGGCGCGCTGCTTGCGCAACGTCGCAATGGTGTTGTCCACGTCATCCTGGGTCAACTCATAGACCAGTCGCTCTATCGTCACGCCCGACATATCTCCCAGCACCACTTCGGGATAAACTTCGAACGTCGCGCTGTATTCGATCTGATCGGCGTCCAGATCCTTGGTCTTGATCTCGAATTGCGGATTGCCTGCCACCTTCAGGTTATTGGTTTGAGCCGCTTCGGCAAACGACCGTTGCAAGGCATCGCTCAAGGCTTCCTGCCTGGCCTGCGCACCATAGTATTGCTCGACGATCTTGGTGGGCACCTTGCCGGGACGGAATCCGGCGATCTTCACGTTGCGCCCGATGTTCTTGAGACGAGCGGATACTTCGCTGCGTATGGCTTGCTGGGGGATGGAAGCGTTAAGACGACGTTCCAACGCGCTGACTGTTTCTACACTGGGCATGCATGCTTCCTTGAAATTAATGTTGAATGGTGACTGGTGACTGGTGCGAAAGGCCGGTTTTGGTGCGAAAGGAGAGACTCGAACTCTCACGCCGTGAGGCGCTGGAACCTAAATCCAGTGCGTCTACCAATTCCGCCACTTTCGCGCTGTAATATTTCCAGCTCCGATGGCGGATTATAACATCAAGCTGCCGATTTTATTTCGACCACTGTGCGCCCGCGCTGCTTGCCCTGCAACATTAACGGGAAAACTTGCGGCAACCCGGCGAACGGCACGACATGCGCAACTTGTGCCAACTGCTTCGGGTAAAGGCCTGTCCTGAGCCCGGTCGAAGGGTCGGTTGCCAGCCGTTGCCAGATCTGGTGGCGCAACGGCATCGCAGTCGCGGCGGAATCGATGCCGATCAGACGCACACCGCGCAGAATGAACGGCAGCACCGTGGTATGCAACTCCACGCCGCCCGCATTGCCGAAGCTGGCGATCACGCCGTTCTGCTGCATCGTGCGCGTCAGCCAGGCCAGCGTCTCGCCACCCACCGCATCCAGCGCGCCTGCCCATTGCGCTTTCTCCAATGGCCGTGCACCCATCACCAAATCCTTGCGCGACAAAATTTCGCTCGCGCCTAACGACTTCAAATATTCGTGTTCAGAATCTTTGCTTGTCTGCGCAACCACGTGATAACCCAATTGCGCCAGCATCTGTATCGCAAGGCTCGCCACCCCGCCGGTCGCACCGGTCACGATCACCTTGCCATTTTCAGGACGCAATTCATTTTGTTCGAGACGATGTATCGACAGCGCAGCAGTGAATCCCGCCGTGCCGATTGCCATCGCATCGAACAGCGACAAACCTTGCGGCAGCGGCACAACCCAGTCGGCAGGTACGCGCACATATTCGGCATAGCCGCCGTCATGCGCCACGCCCATGTCGTAGCCAGTGACCAGAACTTCGTCACCAACCTTGAAGCGCGCATCGGATGAACTCGTCACTACGCCAGAGACATCAATGCCGCCCACGCAGGGAAAGCGGCGTATCACTTTGCCTGCGCCGGTGGCAGCGAGAGCGTCTTTGTAATTCACGCTGGAGTAATGGGTTTGGATGACGATTTCACCGGGGTCGAGATCGTCTAGGGATAGGTCGACGAAACGGGCGGAGGATTTTCCTTCTTGTTCGGAGATTTGATAGGCAGTGAATTTTTTCATTTGGTTTATTGATTGCATCTCAAAATATTTTGTCATTCCCGCGAAGGCGGGAATCTGGTTTGTAGGAGCGGGCCATGCCCGCGAAACCAACTTCAAATTCAAAATCAAAACCGTCGGGGGTAGCCCGACAGCTAGTCACTTTTCTTGTCTTGCCAAGAAAAGTAACCAAAAGAAATCGCCCCCGGTTTGCCGCCGCTGCGCGGTTCCCTCGATCAGCCGCAGTGGGGCGCGGGGTGTGCGCCCCGCCAGGTCGAGTTGCGCAGCCCCGCTTGCTTGCGGCTGATCGAGGGAACCGCGCAGCGGCGACAACACACTGCGCAGCAGTTTGTTGCGGCGTAGGCTAACCTTTAGGTTATGCCGTAGCCATAAACCGGGGTCGCATTTTAGTTCCGGCATAACATGCTGCGCATGTGAGCCTACACTGCAACTTCGTTGTCTTGGATTACTTTCTTTGGCCGCACAAAGAAAGTAATTGGCGTGCGGGGCCACACCCCGCGACTTTAAGATTTTGGCGAAGCAAAAGACTAAGCGACCTTGGTTGCTTTCTTCCCCCGTTTGCCAATATGTTTCTCGCCGCGCTGTTTGGCTAACTCGACTTGTTTTTGCCGCTCCAGCGCGGCGGCGCGTTTTTCGGGCGTGAGGCTGTCATAGCAATTTGGGCAGGAAACCCCCGCCTGATATTTGGGTGAGGCTTTTTCTTCCGCGGTGATCGGGCGCGAGCAGCCGTAGCATAGTTCGTAATGTCCCGGCGCCAGGCCTTGCCCGACCGCGACGCGCTGGTCGAACACGAAGCACTCGCCCTGCCACAGGCTGTCTTCCGCCGGAACGTTTTCCAGGTATTTCAGTATTCCGCCCTGCAGGTGATAGACCTCGGAAAAGCTTTGCTGCAGCATATAGGCGGAAGCTTTTTCGCAGCGTATGCCACCGGTGCAAAACATCGCGACGCGCGGCTGCTTTTCCGGATCGAAATTGTTTTTGACGTAGTCGGGAAATTCTCGGAAGGTGGTGATGCGCGGATCGACCGCGCCCCTGAATGTGCCGACCCCCACCTCGTAATCGTTGCGCGTGTCGATCAGCAACACGTCGGGGTCGCTGATCAGTGCGTTCCAGTCTTCCGGCTTGACGTACTGGCCGGCCAGCTCGGTGGGGTCG
>JANXXH010000149.1 GCA_025350705.1 Gallionella sp. | reverse complement strand
CCGCCCGGCGCCTGCACCTCGGCGATATCTCCGCTACTCTTGCCGATCAGCGCACGGGCAACCGGGGAGCTGATCGAAATCTTGCGGTGCCTGATGTCCGCCTCGTCGTCACCGACGATCTGGTAGGTGACCACATCGCCGTTGTTCACGTCTTCCAGTATCACGGTCGAACCGAACACACAACGCCCATCGGCATTGAGTTTTCTGGGATCGATGATCTGCGCGCTACCGAGCTTGCTTTCCAATTCGACGATACGACCTTCAACGAACGATTGCTTCTCCTTCGCGGCATCGTATTCGGCGTTTTCCGACAAGTCTCCGTGCGCGCGGGCTTCGGCAATGGCAGCGATCACTTTCGGGCGCTCTACCGTCTTGAGGTTATGCAGCTCCTGGCGCATTTTTTCTGCGCCCACGACGGTCAATGGTACTTTGCTCATGGTGATAGCTCTCTTTATTTTTTAGTCAGGCGTTGGTGCAGACCTTGTAAATCATAAGCACGCAACTCGGTCAGATGTTGCATCCCGACACAGGCAGCACGCGCCCCTGCCAGCGTCGTGTAATACGTCACCCGCCCCTGCAATGCGGCATGGCGGATGGAATAAGAATCGCGCATCACGGAAGGTCTGCTGTCCACGGTGTTGACGATCAAGCTGACGTCGCCGTTCTTGATCATGTCCACGATGTGCGGGCGGCCTTCCGCAACCTTGTTCACCATGGTCACGGCGACACCCGCCGCGCCTATTGCCGCCGCTGTGCCGCGCGTGGCAAGGATAGTAAATCCCAGTTTCGCCAGCGAAACGGCGACTTCCACCGCGCCCGACTTGTCATCTTCGCGCACGCTGATAAATACTTTACCTTCTTTCGGCAACTTCACGCTGGCAGCCAGTTGCGACTTGACGAACGCTTCGGCAAAAGTGTCGCCCACACCCATCACTTCGCCGGTCGATTTCATTTCGGGCCCGAGTATCGTGTCCACGCCAGGGAATTTGATGAACGGGAACACGGCCTCTTTCACCGAATAATACGGCGGGATCACTTCCTTGGTGAAGCCCTGTTGCGCCAGGCTTTGCCCGGCCATGCAACGCGCAGCGATCTTGGCCAGCGGCACGCCGGTTGCCTTGGACACAAAAGGCACAGTGCGCGAGGCGCGCGGATTCACTTCCAGCACATAGACTGTATCGGCTTGGATCGCGAACTGCACATTCATCAGCCCAACCACGTTGAGCGCCTTGGCCATCGCCACGGTCTGGCGGCGCAATTCGTCCTGCATCTTTTGCGACAAACTGAACGGCGGCAAGGAACAAGCCGAGTCGCCGGAATGCACGCCCGCCTGCTCGACGTGTTCCATGATGCCGCCGATGATGACTTGCTTGCCATCTGACACCGCATCCACATCCACTTCGATAGCGTCGTTCAAGAAGCGGTCCAGCAGAATAGGCATGCGCTCGGGGTAAGTCTTGGACATCTCCTGCGCATCGCGCAAATAGCGTTCCAGGTCAGTTTGCGCGTGGATGATCTCCATCGCCCGTCCGCCCAGCACGTTGCTTGGCCGCACCACCAGCGGGTAGCCGATCTCGGCGGCGCCCGCGATGCCGTCTTCCACGGTACGCGCAGTACGGTTGGGCGGTTGTTTTAATTTCAGCTGATGGAGCATCTGTTGGAAGCGCGCGCGATCCTCGGCGCAGTCGATCATGTCAGGTGTCGTGCCGATGATGGGCACGCCGTTCTTTTCCAGACCATGCGCCAGCTTCAGCGGAGTCTGCCCGCCGTACTGCACGATGACGCCGATCGGCTTCTCTACCGCCACCACCTCCAGCACATCTTCCAGCGTCAGCGGCTCGAAATACAGACGATCCGAAGTGTCGTAGTCGGTGGACACGGTTTCCGGATTGCAGTTGACCATGATGGTCTCGTAGCCGTCCTCACGCATCGCCAGCGCGGCATGCACGCAGCAGTAATCAAACTCGATGCCTTGCCCGATGCGGTTCGGTCCGCCGCCCAGCACCATGATTTTTTTCTTGTTGGTCGGCTGCGCCTCGCATTCCTCCTCATAGGTGGAATACATATAAGCCGTGTTGGTGGCGAACTCGGCGGCGCAAGTGTCCACGCGCTTGAACACCGGACGCACACCCAAGGCATGACGATAGGCGCGCAACGCACCATCATCAGTACCCAGCAATTTCGCCAGCCGCGCATCGGCAAAACCGCTGCGTTTCAACGCACGCATCTCATCCGCGCTCAGGCTTTCCAGCGTGCGTTCAGTCAGCGACTCTTCCTGGCGTATCAGGTCTTCAATCTGCACCAAAAACCACGGATCGATCTTGCTGATGTTGAACACATCTTCCACGCTCATGCCGAGGCGGAACGCATCGCCCACCGCCCAGATACGATCCGGCCCGGGACTGCCGAGCTCGGCGGCTATCGCCTCGCGGTCGGTATATTTCTGATCCAGTCCGTGCACACCCACTTCCAGCCCGCGCAACGCTTTCTGGAACGACTCCTGAAAAGTTCGGCCTATCGCCATCACCTCGCCGACCGACTTCATTTGCGTGGTCAGGCGATCATTGGCTTGCGGAAATTTCTCGAACGCGAAACGCGGGATCTTCGTGACGATGTAGTCAATGG
>JANXXH010000138.1 GCA_025350705.1 Gallionella sp. | reverse complement strand
CCGCCCGGTGTAGGCAAGACCACGCTGGCGCGGCTGATGGCGTCGGCCTTCGATGCCGAGTTCGTGCCGCTGTCGGCGGTGTTGTCCGGCGTGAAAGACATCCGTGAGGCCATCGCGCAGGCACAGCAAGTGTTGCAACAGCGCGGACGTCACACCATCTTGTTTGTCGACGAGGTGCATCGATTCAACAAGTCGCAGCAGGATGCCTTTCTGCCTTTCGTCGAGCAGGGGCTGGTGACTTTCATCGGAGCGACCACCGAGAATCCGTCCTTCGAAGTGAACAGCGCGTTGTTGTCGCGCGCCCAGGTGTATGTGCTGCATGTGCTGTCACCAGAAGAGTTGGCGCAATTGTTCGAGCGTGCGCAGCACGTCGCTTTGCAGAACATGGAATTTGATGATGACGCTAAGGAGCGCATCATCGGTTACGCCGACGGCGATGCGCGCCGCCTGCTCAATGTGCTGGAGCAATTGCAAACTGCCGCAGAGACTGCGGGAGGGTCGCTGCGCAGCAGCGGGGCACCCACCGGCGTACCCCTTGCGGATGCCGCCAAGACATTTCGCATCAACGTCGAATTTCTTGACAATACGCTGGCGCAAAGCTTGCGCCGTTTCGATAAGGGTGGCGAAGCCTTCTACGACCAGATATCCGCGCTGCACAAATCGGTGCGCGGCTCCAATCCCGATGCTGCATTGTATTGGCTGGTGCGTATGCTGGACGGTGGCACTGATCCGCGTTACTTGGCGCGGCGCATCGTGCGCATGGCGTGGGAAGACATCGGCCTGGCCGATCCGCGCGCCATTCAGATGACCGTTGATGCGGCACAAACCTATGAGCGGCTCGGCTCACCGGAAGGCGAGCTGGCCTTGGCGCAGGCGGTGCTGTATCTCGCTGTCGCCGCCAAGTCGAATGCCGGATACGTCGCGTATAATGCCGCCCGCGCTTTCGTTGCTCAGGATGGTTCGCGCGAAGTGCCGCTGCATTTGCGCAACGCGCCGACCAAATTGATGAAGCAACTCGATTACGGCAAGGATTACCGTTATGCGCACAACGAAGCGGATGGCTTTGCGGCGGGTGAAAATTATTTTCCAGACGATATGCCGGAAGTAAGTTTTTATCAGCCCACCGAGCGCGGGCTGGAAGCAAAGATCGCCGAGAAGCTGGCGCATTTGCGCGAGCTGGATGCGGCAAAGAAAAAGAAAATGTAGGGTGGATAAAGCGCAAAGCGTGTATCCACCACGCAAATCGGTGGATACGGCATTTCATGCCTTTATCCACCCACAGGAGAAAGAATGTTAGATATACAAACATTACGAAATGATTTGGCCGCAGTGGCGGCACGTTTGGCTACGCGCGGCTTTGTGCTGGACACGGCGAAGTTCGAGCAAATGGAGAGCGAGCGCAAGACCATCCAGATGCGCACGCAGGAATTGCAGGCGAAACGCAACGCCACTTCCAAACAGATCGGCGCGGCGAAAGCCAAGGGTGAGGATACCTCCGCGATCATGGCGGAAGTGGCGAATCTGGGCGATGAGCTCAAGCAACTGGAAACCAAGCTGGAGCAGATTCAGCACGAGCTGAATGCGTTTCTTTCGGTGATACCCAATACGCCGCACGAGAGCGTGCCGCAAGGCAAATCGGAAACGGATAACGTCGAGGTGCGCAAGGTTGGCAGCATTCCGAAATTTTCTTTCGAAGCGAAGGATCACGTCGGCATAGGCGAAGGTTTGGGCGGACTGGACTTCGAGACCGCCACTAAGATTGCCGGTGCGCGCTTCTCGCTGTTGAAAGGGCCGCTGGCGCGGCTGCACCGCGCCCTCGCGCAGTTCATGCTGGACACGCATACCGACCAGCACGGCTATACCGAGACTTATGTGCCTTACATGGTGAACGCGGAGTCGATGCGCGGTACTGGGCAGTTGCCAAAGTTCGAGGATGACTTGTTTAAAGTTCCTTTTGGATTACCAGAGCCTACTGACGCTAAAGTGGAGAATATTCTTCTAACGGGGCCGCAATCTTTTAAGGGCGAGCAAAAATATTTTTACCTCATCCCCACCGCCGAAGTCCCGGTGACAAACATGGTGCGAGATTCCATCGTGCCGCTGGAAGGCTTGCCGATGAAGTATGTGGCGCACACTCCGTGCTTCCGCAGCGAGGCGGGCTCCTACGGGCGCGACACGCGCGGCATGATACGCCAGCACCAGTTCGACAAGGTGGAGCTGGTGCAGATGGCGCATCCCGATGAGTCTTACGCCGCGCTGGAACAATTGCTGGGTCATGCAGAAATCATTTTGCAAAAACTTGAACTACCATATCGCGTGGTGAAGCTGTGCACCGGTGACATGGGTTTTTCTGCGGCGATGACTTACGATATCGAAGTGTGGCTGCCCGCGCAGAATACCTACCGCGAAATTTCTTCATGCAGCAATTTCGAGGCGTTCCAGGCGCGGCGCATGCAGGCACGTTTCCGCAACGCGCAGGGCAAGCCTGAGTTGTTGCATACCTTGAATGGTTCCGGTCTGGCGGTGGGACGTACTCTCGTTGCGGTTTTAGAGAACTACCAGCAAGCTGACGGCAGTGTGATCGTGCCGGAAGTGCTGCGTTCTTACATGAGCGGCTTGGAAAAAATTACTCCGTAACAGGGCGTTGAAAAACGTAGCGAGCGAAGGCAGGACAAGGCGCGAGATGGCGAAAAAGCGGAATTTACTAATAGTAAATGAGCATTTTGAGTCATTGAGCAACACAGTAATGCAGAGCGCAGTAGTTTTGCAACGCCCTGTTTAGGGCAGCATGCGCTGCATCGGCGCAACTAACCGATATGAAACTTCCTCCGGAACGGCTGCCGGCTTGTTGGGTTCCAGTCGCTTGAGCATGTCATAGTAGTTGCGTATGTTTTCCACCAGGATCACCGCTTCGCCACCGCGCGCATATCCGTGTTTCAGCGTTTTGTAATAATTTGCCCGGCTTAGTAACGGCATCCATTTTTTCACGTCCGACCAACTGTCCGGATTTAATCCGGCGCGGCGGGTCAGGATGCGCGCATCTTCCAGGTGACTGGCGCCCTGATTGTAGGCGGCCAGCGCCAGCCAGGTGCGATCCGGTTCCGGGATGCGACTCGGCATTTGATCCTTGATGAGGCGCAGATATTTTGAGCCAGCGAGGATGCTTTCGCGCGCATCCAAACGATTGCTTACATCCATCTGGTCGGCGGTATCTCCGGTCAGCATCATCATGCCGCGCACATTGGTGAAAGAAGTGGCGAGCGGATTCCACATCGACTCCTGATAAGCTAACGCCGCCAGCAATCGCCAGTCCTCTCCGGTGAGTGTGGCAGCTTCCTCAAACATCCGGCGGTAATGTGGCAGGACAGTATTGATTCCGGAGATGAAGGCGGCAGCATCCATCTTGCGCAACCGGTTGTTGTGACCATAGTAGCGATCCAGCAGGCGATGCAGCGTGCCATCTTGCTGGATGCCGGTGAAAAATATTTGTACTTGTTCGAGCAAGACGGGATCGGCATCCTCGGGGAATCCCCAGGCGAGTTTGGAAGGCGGGGCAATATCAAGGTAAGCGACCAGGTTGCGGTGGTAGTTGCGTGCCTCGGCAAGCTGTAGTTCATTGACGGCCACGCAATCCAGCGTGCCTTCGCTCACCTCGGCCAACAGGTCTTGCGTGGTGAGATTGTTATCTGTTTGCCATTCCAGCGTTGGCAAATTTGCTTGTGCCTCGCGCAGTGCTACCTCATGTGCCGACCCGGCCATTACCACCAGCTTTCTGCTGGTCAGATCGACAAGATCTTCTACGGGAGGCCTGTCGGCATTACACACCACCAATTCATGCACACTTTGATAGCTGGGCCCATAGCGCAGTGAGGAAGAATTGTTTTCGCTGCGCAGCGGAGCGGCGGCAAGATGTGCCTTGTGCTTGCGCAATGCAGTAAGGATTTCATCTTGCGGCAATGGGACTGCCTCAAGCGTGGCATGCAACTGTTCGGCGAGCAATCGCGCCAATTCGCGTTCAAGTTCTGCCTCGGGGCCTTGTGCGGTTTCGGGAACCACCACGATCAGCTTGCCGGTATTCCAAGGCGGAATCCGCTGATCGCAGGTGGCCAGCAACAGGCATAAGCTGGCTAATACTATTTTCAAACATCGAATTGAGTTCCGCATGTGAACATTCTGCACGAAAATGGAGCTTGCTGGTAGAATGCGCGCCGCTGTGAGTTGACTTTTCCGGAGAGGTGGCAGAGTGGTCGAATGTACCTGACTCGAAATCAGGCGTAGCGTTTACGCTACCGTGGGTTCGAATCCCACCCTCTCCGCCAATCACCCGTTGAGCATCAGAATATTCAAGGAAAGTACAATGACAATGATTTCCCAATCGCCGCTTCTTCAGGTTATTGATCAAGATGGCCCGGTCATGCTGGCGAATATCACCGGCACCGACAATCCCGTTGCAATACTGGAAGACAAAGTGCTTGATCTGCTCGCTGCTCAATGTCGAAATGCAAGAACGGAAGCGCTAAAGTCAGGCGGTAATGCGAGCGCAGCTCTCGAACTCTGTACAACGCTGGACGGTGTTCTTAAGTCATATGCGAAAATCCGCAATGACTACCTTGATCGCATCGACATCGAGCGTGAGCGAGCCGAGGCTGAGCTCAGGCTGCAGAGTGCATCCAATGCGATTGAAAAATCCCAACCGCCCTCACGATGAGTTGCCCAACCGCCTTGTTCCACGTTAGGGTGCAGGGTTGAGGCCATCCGAATGCTGTCAATGCGAAATTCAATATGTCCTCTTTGCCACGGGCCAAATGAATGCGCCCGCGCCCGCAGCGGCAGTTTTGATACGCCCTGCTGGTGCTCTGACGTAACAGTCGATCCGGCCGCAATCGCGCGTCTGCCCGAACATGAGCGCAACCGCTCGTGTCTGTGCAGCAAATGTGCGGCGGTTACCAAAACGGATAACGATGCGCACTGACCGTACGTTAGCGCAGAACAGTGGCGCTTCGTTTTTGCCGTCAGAAGTTCATCGCCCCCGCAATAAGGTTCAGATTAAGGCCGGCATTTGTACATTTTAAAAGTTCGCTTGCCGAACTCGGGTGATTCGCCCGCCACGATCGTATCTGCACCGGCATCTACGGCATCATTGCGAGCCATTTGATACAAATTGGCTTCCACGTCCACGGCATCTCGAATGATAAATCCAACTTTGGCAAGAACGCTAACAATGATTGTTCCCTTGGACTGACAGCCACCAACCTGATTTGCATCGGCTTGAGACACTCGGTCTGTCCCAGGGTGCTCCCCGATCAAGCTGCTGGCGCATCCACTCAACCCGGCAATCAGAGACACTGTGACAGTGACAACTAAGATTCCTTTTGAAAATCGCATGGGCACTCCTCACTTATTCCGAAATTAATTATATCCGATGAGTGTACTTTATATTCGGGTTAACTGCCATCTGGTGTTCTGATAAGCTGGCCTGAATTAACATTTCCAATGGCAGGTTTCGTGAGGTGATTATCAATGGGTGAATTTCGAATCAATGCGCGAATCAACGGGGGCAGCTCAGACTCGATTGATTCCGATGACGGGTGGGTTTTTTGAATATCTGTGATAGCTGTGAGGGAAAAATGAATTTCTTGAAGGGATTGTCGATCGCGTTCGCTATCGTTCTTTCTGCAACCGGCGATGCGGTTGCCGACGGAGTTACCGTGAAGGGGATGAAAAGTTGCGGGGCATGGGTTAAAGACCGTGCCGGGCAACCTGCGCCATCACCGAATGCGATTGCCGACAGTGCCTGGTTGACCGGATACCTCAGCGGGGTGGCGGTGGCCCGAAATATGGATTTTCTGAAGGGTGTTGATGACAATGTCATTAAGTTATGGATGGATAATTATTGCGGCCGTCGCCCATCGGACTTGATGGGCGACGCGGCAGATGCCTTGAGTGTCGAACTAAAAAACAGAATGCATTGAGACGTATTTCAAAATCGAATCGCGGGATGATCTTTAAATGGCCAAGGTCATTTTCACGGCGAGGCCCAACACGGCGCAAGACGCGATGACTTCGATGACGCTGCGTTTGAAACGAAATAGCGCGATGGCCGCAGCCAGCGCGATCAAGGCCGACACCCAATCGAATGTACCTGCGAAGCCCTTCGGCCAGAGTACGTGATAGCCGAAGAACAATGCCAGATTCAGAATGACTCCAACGACCGCTGCCGTGATCGCCGTCAACGGCGCGGTGAATTTGAGGACACCGTGAGTGGACTCTACCATCGGCCCGCCGGCCAGAATAAAAATGAAAGAAGGCAGGAAGGTGAACCATGTTACCAATGCTGCCGCCATCGCGCCGGCCAGGAACAGCATGTCCGGCCCGAACAACGCTTTCACATATCCGCCGACGAAACCGACGAAGGCCACCACCATGATGAGCGGCCCCGGTGTGGTCTCGCCCAGGGCCAGGCCGTCGATCATCTGCGCTGGTGTGAGCCATCCATAGTGCCCCACTGCACCTTGATAGACATAAGGCAACACCGCATACGCCCCGCCGAATGTCAATAGCGCGGCCTTGGTGAAGAACCAGCCCATCTGTGTCAGCGTGTGGTCCCATCCGTAGTTTGCCGTCAGCACAGCCATAGGCAGCAGCCATAACAGGCTACCGGTCACCGCCACCTTAACCAGCCCGGACCAGCGGAACAGCGCATGTTCCGGTGTCGGCGTGTGGTCGTCGATCAACGCCGGGCCGAAAGATTTGTTAGTTTTTCCGTGTCCGCCGCCGGCCTTGAATTTGTCAGGCGCAAAGCGCCCACCTATATAACCGATCAATGCTGCACCGGCGACGATGGCCGGGAAAGGTATGTTCAGCGCGAAGATAGCGGCAAACGAAGCCGCTGCGATCGCCCACAGCAAGTTGTTCTTGAGAGCCCGTGATCCGATGCGATGGGCCGCATGTACCACGATGGCGGTCACGGCGGGTTTGATGCCATAGAACAATCCGGACACCAGCGGCGCGTCACCGAAGGCGAGATATATCCACGATAGAGCGATCAGGATGAACAGCGAAGGAAGTACGAACAATGTTCCGGCGATGATGCCACCCCAGGTGCGGTGCATCATCCAGCCGATATAGATGGCGAGCTGCTGTGCTTCCGGGCCTGGGAGCACCATGCAATAGTTGAGCGCGTGCAAGAAACGTTGCTCTGAAATCCAGCGCTTACGCTCGACCAAATCCTGATGCATGATGGAAATTTGCCCTGCCGGTCCGCCGAAACTGATGAAGCCCAGCTTGAGCCAATACCAGACAGCTTGCGATAGCGTGACCTGAGCCGGCGGTTGCGTGTCACCGGAAATTTTTTGTTGTGATGTGTCCATGGTTTTCATTTGCGACTCCTCCTTGGATATATCCAATTGCAGAGCAGACCTTGGACGATGGAATGTCTTTGAGGCGGGGAGGCTGCTTTTAATCCCCGAGTGTGACCATTATCTATGCTTCAATAAGGGTTTGCAAGGCACAGACATGTCGATCAGTCGAGTCCGGTGGCGTTCGAGAAGTTACAAAACGCCTAGGAAAAGCGGGGGCCATGCGGTTGGTTATTGACTCCCCCGCCATAAAATAACACTCCTGCTTGCTTCATGGTTTTCTTAATGCTAGTATGACTAATGTCCTTTAAAAAGGGCTTTGTTAGGGTTTGCAAATTATTTATAACTATTATTGACGGAGGAGCCACAAATGCTAGAACCAGATACAACAACCAGCGAAGTTCTCTTGATGTATGTCGGTATTTTCGGCTTTTTATTTGGCTTGGCTTATTTTCTGCTGAAGAAAAATTCCTAATCAGCTTTTGTCAAGGGGCGCAGTAGCGTTAACCTGTGCGAAGGTGAGTGATCGAAAAATTTAGAAAGGGAGGGGTGTATGCGTAATTTATCTAAATTGGCGTTGGTGTGTTGGGGAGCTGTCGCCATGCTGGCTTTTTCTGGTGTGAGTTTTGCCGAAGGCGCCATAACGGCAAACGTGTCGAATGGCAAAAAAATATACGAAAATGGCAAACCGGAAGCAAATGTTTTAGCCTGCGTGACCTGCCATGGTGAAAATGCCATGGGTAATGATGCAATGGGCTCACCAAAGCTTGCCAATGTCGGGTATGTGTACATCGTCAAGCAATTAACAAATTTCGCGGAAGGAAAACGCACCGATCTGACGATGGGTGTGATGAACGATATCGCCAAGGGACTTACCGAACAAGACAGGCGTGATTTGGCCGCCTATGAGAATAGCCAGCCGAGGATTGGAGAACTTTCTGACCTCAAGGCGCTGGCCAGTGACGGGAAGAAGATCGGTCAAGCCTATAAAGGCAAGTCTCTTGTGACCTACGGAGAAATTGGAAAGGTTCCGGCGTGTCAGTCTTGCCACGGAGCTAACGGTCGTGGTGCCGATCCTATCTATCCAAAGATTGCCCAGCAGAAATATGTATATATTGTCAATCAGTTGACGCATTGGCGTGATGGCTCTCGAGCAAATGATCCTATTGGGCAGATGCGGGCGGTTGCAAAAAATATGACCGATGATGATATCAATGATGCTGCAGCTTATCTATCACAGGCAGCCGATAGTACGCCAGGAAACGGGATGGAAATCGACAATCGGACTGTTATGAAGAACGTTAAGATTGTTCAATAAATCTTTTAACCACGTTTATTATAGTTATGCATATTCCCGCGCCACGCAATTTGGGTGCGGGAAGTCCAAGGGGGAAGTGACAAATGAAAAAGGGTGAAAAGATCCTTTTTGGGATTGTCGCTCTAATCGTGGTCATCGCGATGGGAAACTTTGCTGTGCTGGAGTGGCTCGGGCTCACTTCAAAAAAGCCGATATTCACGGTTGTGACCCATTACGACTTTTCAAATGAAGGGCTACGCGGATTCGAGTTATATCGGCAAAGTGATTGCTATTCCTGCCATAGAGCTGTTGGCAGCGGGACCAACATGGGCCTGAATCTCGATGGGATCGGGTCTAACCATAGCGTTGACTATCTCTATCATTTTCTCAAAGAGCCTGAGAAGACCTATCGCGCAAAGACAGTTGGCCATGGGTTATCGCCCAAAGAGGCCGATTACGTATCGGCCCTTCCAGATGCCGATTTGCATGCTATGTCAGTATTTCTGTCGGAACTAAAAGCGGATCAGGGATCAGCCTCAGCATTCGAGCCGCCTAAAGGCGAATCGAGTTTTATAGACGCCATGCTTGATATGTGGGTACCGGACGGCTGGAAAAACCAATTCAAGGATGTTCGCGACAGGTGGAAATCAAAAGAACAAGAGGGACAGCAGCGTGACGGAAGCCATTGAAGAAAATGCATCAAAGAACAGGGATTTTACCCGGTACATATTGTGGTTTGTATACGCTTGCATAATATACAGCATCATAGGTTTTACCTGGGGCGCGCTTATGGGTGGTATCCCAGCCTTCCGTCACTTTGTGGATGAAAGCCCGCATGGGCGTTTAATTACCCTGGCGCATGGACACATCAATTTGTTGGGCTGGGTCGAGATGGCGATATTTGCTGCGCTATATTTTGTGGTGCCTGCAGTTTCCCGTCGGACGATCTACAGTGTGCGCCTGGTGAAGATTCATTTTTGGATGCATAACTTCGGGTTGATCGGGATGGTGGTATTTTTCCTGGTTGCCGGGTTGGTCGGGGGTTTGGGTGTGGACGATGGTACCGAAAAACTGGTCAGTCACCTGCTTGCCTTTGTAGGAATATTTGGAACGCTGGTGCTGTCAGCGAATATCATCTGGGGTTATAACTTATACAAGACCGCGATGGGGTGGCAAAAGCGGATATGAAAAATCGGTTGCTTCTATCGGCCTGCTGCGGAATTGTGCTATTGAGTTCGACGGGGTGTGATCAAAAATTATCTGCGGGCTTCGCGGTTGGTGCTCGCGCCCCAAGTTTGCCTACTAAAACCTTGGCTGACGGCGGAGGCGACTTTAGTAAAGTTACCACATATCGCCAACCGGATCCTCGCATGTATCAGTATTCCATCGATCAGGCTTTGTTATCAGGCAAGCCCGTTGTTTTGGAATTTGCGACACCTGGGCACTGTACAAATTGTGACGAACAACTTCAAATGTTCACAGGGATTCTGGATAACTATCAGAGCCAGATGATATTTATTCACATAGACCAATATAAAAACCCGCAAGCATATAAAGCCTATCAGGTAATGGGTGATCCATGGACATATATCATCGATAAAAATGGGATCGTGCGTTTCGAGCGTCCCGGCCGAATGTTGTACGGTGAATTGGATAGCGCGATCAAGCGGGTTTTGTGAAGCGCTAATCCCGGCAGATTTGATATCATGATAGAGACAGTTCGATTTGACCTGGTGCCGGATTATAAAGGCATGGCATGGGATCTATTGCTCTATGTTCCCACGGTGGCGGTACTCGCTTCTCTGGCAGCAAAATTCTGGTATGGGGATGACCAAAATTTGGCGTATTTACTTTATTTTTTAACTTGCTTCTTTTTCATTGTTGGATTCAACCGGATATTCAAAACACGGTTGATGCTATTGCCGTCAGCACCTGTATGCCTGGAGGTGAGTGGGCAGAGTGTGGGCTTGATGCAACGCAACGGGGCACGACTGGACTTGGTAAAAAAGCTTCGTTATTACTCAGACTTTGCAGGCCGTTCCTTCGGAATATCAGGGCTTAATGGTGCGGGGAAGCAATTGCAATTTGTATTTCACAAAGGGCAGTTTGCAACGGCGAGCCAATACAATTCGGCTCAACAGACATTGAAACGCGCCAGTTCTACTAATTGAGATAGCCGGATTCCGGCTGGCTTTACCTTCGTCCCTTACGTTTTTGAATGACATCCCACGTCATGTATCCAAAAATAAAAGCGACACTCAGGCAAGCGAACACGATCAGAAAAGATTCTGTTTCTGGGCTAACCAGTCCGCCCACAAACATGTGCACTGTATAGCCCATCATAAACAAAGAGGCGATTGCAATGGTCAGATAGATCAGTATTTCAGTCATTGTGTCCTTATTACCGCGACATCCCTATCATTTTGTAATCTTGTCAGGCGCGAGCCCCTTGATTTCAACGATTACGCCCCCTTCTTCCAAGGCGACGGTCTCGACTTTACCTGCATCCATTAAGGAAAGATGGTGGGAAAGTAAACTATTTGCCGGATTTTGTGGGTCGAAAATTAAGTAATTCACACCATGTAGCATTGCGAAAAGTTCTTGTTCGTTCTTGGCGGGTGGCGGAAGTGGAAAAGTGCCGCAGTGGCAAGCAAGCATGGTGAGCCCTGGCCATTGACTGGCTATTTGAAGCGGCTTTTTCGGAGGCGAGCTTTGCTTGGTCTCCTCATTCAAATAGTCCTTTGTATTTTCAATCAAGGATTTGATTAGGTTGTCGCGCGGTGTGAGCTCGCCCCCCATCACTTTTTGATAACGTACTTTGTCAGAGAGCATAAACGAAGTGGATATCACAAAGAGTAACGATAAGGTTATACCACGCTGCCCCCAGAATCCACGAGAAGAATTGGTTCGAGTCCACAACAATAATGGGAAGCCCCAGTATAAGCAGATCACAAGTGCAATTGTGCTCCAGGTTTCGTCGCCGACCAGGATGCCGATAACGAAAGCGGCTAACAGAATGCGCCCGAGAAAATCTGAAAACAAATCACCAGCTTGTTTCCAGATCACCAAAAGAAGGATTAAAGACAACCCAATTCCGGTAATCCAGCGAAAAGCTCCGATATCCTTGTTGGTTGGCGATCCCGAAAACACACTCGATAAACTTCTGATCGGGTTTGTGATCCACTCTATTTGATGCCATCCCAGGGTTAGTAGCAGAGCAAAGAGAACCGCAAAAATAATTCCGCCGAAAAAGTATTTATGTTGTTTCCCAACAGGATATTTATACCATGTCCACAGCAATGCCAGCGGATACGCTAGGCCTGCCGGATGGAGGGTGGTGCTAATGAGGCATAAAAATATCTGTGCAAAGTACATCCCGCCAAATGCCAGAGGTGCTTCGCGATATATCTTATCTGACCATGCGCCAAAAACGAAAATGATCAGGAGAAATGGGGCGACAGCAATGGTGTCGATTTGATCAATGACTAGCGGAGAGATCAATAATAATCCAGTTGCCAGTAGAGCGCTTTCGGAATTGCCACTGCGTTGCCGCCATGTGAAGATAAGCCACGCTGCCCCTGCGGTCACAAAAATGGTGGAAATTTTTGCTGCGAGTACGTTGCCTGTCCATAAAAACCCTGCTGGCACGAAAAATATCGTGCGAAAATCAGGTAGTCCAGAGGTGACGATTGGGCTAACAACATCGTCTACAACTGACCAGACAAGCAATAAAGCTCGCGCTGCGCCTTCGTCAATTCCGTAAGATGTTTTGTTCAATAGCAGGAAGCTTAGCGTGCCCCAAAAAGCAAGCGCGAGATAAGCCCAATATTTATCCGGGATTCGTGAAAACAAATTGCTCATTTTTGAAGGTAGTCTCTATAAAGTGGGCATAAGCATGGAAATCCTAACGACACAACTGCATTGTCCGTACACTGCTGCCACCAAGTTTGTTTGTTGCCACTTGGTTATATTGTGGTGAAAGGGAGAATGGTGATTAATGAAGTTATCTTAATGTAGTTAGGCTATCCACATGATGATTATTTGATACGGATGCGATAGTCGTTGGCATGAAGAGTTGCATCAAGCTATAAACTGGACTATCTCAACTATAAACTGGACTATCTCAACCGGGCTAGCAAGACTAATTTTATCAGGAAGTCGTGCTTTGCAGCAATATTAACGATGAACTTGAGGAATTGTGAAGTCCAGAGCAGAGTGATTTAACGCAATTAAATAAATATAAATAGGAACGATAGTAAATTGGTCAGGTAATTCAGTGACTGAAATGCGCTGCAGTTTCAAATTAATTGCAGTCGCTGTAAAAAGTTAGTGTGAAATGATTCAGTAATTCCCTTGACAATATTAGGAGATGTTATTTAGAATCGCTTCAGTCAAATTAAATTTGCAGAAATTTACAAATTTCCAGCAGACTAAAATAATAAAATTGACAATCAAAAACATTAATAATTAATATAGCTTGAAAGTTGATTCGTTTATGCTTGCATGAATCAGCTTTCCGGTGCAGTCTTGATTTTAATAACTTAGGGAGGTGCTGCATGAGTACAGAAAAAACGATCGTTTCTCGATCCTTGTGGGCCATTATTATCGGAGGCATGCTGACTGGCATGGGGAATGGCAGTGTTTTCGGCGCGGCGTTGATGTGCTTAATGGGGCGCGGAGGATTTGCAAATTGGGGCGGCGCAGGCATGGATCAATTTAACCCGGCCACTTTTCATGGGTTCATTGATTGGTGCATGTTGGTCTTCGGGTTCGCTTTTATCGCGATACTTGTTATCGGGTTGAATCGCCACGACAAGATTGAGCGCCAGGCCGCGCATTGAAGTGGGCTCATAGTTTATTTAGCAATTGATTTTAACAAGGGGGGTAGTTATGTTGGCTACGATTGCGGGTGCTTTTGGAATTCTTCTGGCATTTTCAAGTATGTTACTGTCGTGGTATGTTTTGACCCCGCATCCGCGGAATGTCAATACTGACGAATAGTCCTGTTTATTTCAAGTTTAGGGAGGGGTAGTATGCTTAAATATCTATTTGCCAAGAATGAGGATATACCGGCGGGTTCTTCGGCGTTGTTCTTTGGGTTTTCTGCAATAGTCTGGTTCGTTATCGGTACGGGGTTGGGCTCTTTCAATGCCGCCAAGTTAGCGTTTCCGGATTTTGTAACCGGCAATGAATTTTTTGCATTCGGGCATATGCGGCAAGTGCATGTAATGGCGGTTATTTTCGGTTGGATATCTCTGGCTTTTGCGATGGCCATGATGTACATCACACCGGCTCTTGGTAATACCAAGTTGTGGTCGGAAAAGTTGGGATTATGGAATTGCATGTTGTGGAACGTTGGCCTGACCTTGGCGCTGACGTTGCTGTGGGCGGGCGTTTCTTCGGGGCGCGAATATTCAGATTTCCCATGGCCGATCGACCTGTACATAGCCTTTTGCATTTTTATCCCGCTGGGTGTAAATGTCTGGATGACCGTCATAAACCGGCGTACTCAAGGTATCTATACCACTAACTGGTTTTTTGCCGCTGCTACTTTCCTGGTCATAATTGTCTTTCTGGTGGGTAACGCGCCTGAATTTTTTCACCTGACTGGCTTGACCGAGGCGTATCTGACTTGGTGGTTCGCTCATAATGTGCTGGGATTGTGGATCACACCGGTAGCGGCTGCGATCGCTTACTACACTATTCCCAAGATAACCGGCAATCCGCTTTATTCTCACCGGATCGGTCATTTGCATTTCTGGTCTATAGTCGTGTTTTACTCCACGCCTGCAGCTCACCATCTGATGTCTGCACCTTTGCCTGAGTGGTTGAAGTCTTTTGCTTCAGTAGAGGGTGTGCTGATTCTGGTGCCGGCAATTGCGTTTGTGTCCAATATTCTGCTGACCATGCAGGGCAAGTGGCACATGTTCGTGGAAAACCTCGAGACCCGTTTCACCATCACCGGTATTTTGATGGCGATCCCGCTGAATATGCAGGGTGGCTTCCAGCAAACTCGCGCGATCAACTGGTACGTTCATGCAACGGGCTGGATGGTGGCGCACGCTCACCTTGCGTTGCTGGGATTCTCGACCTTCCTTGAGGTCGCGGCCGTATATTTCGGTATGCAGACGATCCTTAAGCGCAAGCTGTATTCACTGGCTCTCGGCAATATACACTTCTGGTTGTTGCTGATCGGCTTTACTACTTATTGGGTATCCATGACCATCGCCGGTTTGATTCAGGGTGCAGGTAAAATTTACGAAGTGCCTTACATTGATGTGGTGATTGTTGAGCATCCTTATATGATTGCGCGCTGGCTCGGAGGTACGATGGTGTTTACCGGCAACGTGCTTTGGTTGTACAACATGTGGATGACCGCTCGCGAAGGAACCGTAATTCCAGAGGGTCGTATGGCGCATGAATTGGCTTACGAACGTTAAACTTTGCCGGGTAAATTGGGGAGATAAGCATGGCATTTAGAGAGTATAAGATTGGCGCGAGGATGTTTGCGGTATGCCTTGGTGGTTCAATGATAATCACATTGTTATTCCCGAGCATAACTGTGGCAAAGTCTACATCCAGCGATGTGGCTCTTGATAAATCGTTTTACGCAGGTCACGAGTCCGGATTTAGTCTGGAGGATCCATTCCTGCTGGGGTGGAATAAACCGCTTAAGGTGACGCTGAAGGTTGATCCAAAAACACAGCAACCGATGGAACAGAAGACTGTGTATGTGTATCAACCGGGCACCTCATTCCCTGCTAGCATTATTCATCCGCGGATCTTTGGTAAGGGGATTGAAGAATTGAGCTTGCAGCAAGGGAGAGTTGGCGAGGCGAAGCGGGAGAGCGGAGCAGTCTTCGGGTTTGCCAAGGGTGCCTTCGAGGGACAGGAATACAGTTATGTTGAAAATCTGACCGCGACTAAAGGATGGGCCCCGGCCGATGTGATGCGTGTTGCCAAGGATGAAGATGTATTACATGCGGGCGCGGGCAAAACCATGTTCGTGCGTGAAGGTTGCTGGTGGTGCCACACAATGTTGCCCGAGGAAACGCAGGATTGGCAGGTGTTTGGAGCTCCGCCAATGCTGGGTGACTTCAATGCTGAGTCTCCAACCGCCTTCGGCTCTGACCGCAAAGGTCCGGACTTGTTGCATGTGGGTTCGCGGAACTCTTCAAGGGAGTGGATGATGTTGCATTTCTTTAATCCACGTTTGGTGCAACCGCATTCCATCATGCCGCGCTTCGATTACTTGTGGGGGGAGAAGGATGCCAATGGTCAGAAGATCGACTTTGACAAGTGGCGCGCCGAGTATATCGAATATCGGGATGGTAAGCGGGTGAACCCGCCTGAAGTCCCGGCTTATGGCAAGGATTCTGAGATTCGGTACTTGATTGACTGGATAATGAGCTTAAAATAATAGGAGGATCGTGAAATGGCTATGAAATTCGATAGACCGTTGTATAGTCTGAGCAGCAAGGCGGAGAATGACAATGCTAAGGCGCTGTGGGAGGCGGAAAGCCTTGGCGGAATGACCGAAGATAATAATCGCACGCCTGTGCCTGTTGTTCTCTTGGTGATACTTACCGTCATTACGGCGTTTCTGATGACCTTTCCGTTGTGGGGTCAGCGACCGACTGCTGCCATATACGCGGAATACGTCAAGTCGATGAATTCTCCCGAGATCATGGCCATGACAGACGATACCGCGGCAATGGCGAAAATCGTTCAGATGAATCTTGGTAAGCAGCAACCCTCGAAATGGAACTACGATGGGTTGCGCGAGCGGCATCCTGTGACCATGGATGACATGCGCATGATCAAGCGACAGATCGAAGCCTTGATGGCCAAGGGTGTGGATTTGGAGGATTACACTGTAGTAGGCAACAAAGTGGTCTTCGCTAACTTCGAAGGCAATTTTCGCGCAGACGGAACTCGCGAGAGAAAACAGCCATGGTGGGACAAGGGGTACACAATCGATATTTTCTACCTCACGGCATTTTTCCTTGGTGTGACTATCGTGGTGAAGTGTTTGCCTTCCTATAAGTGGCAGCCCAAGCACAATCATGATCATTCATATGAGAGCGATCATCATCTTTAATTGAAGCATGTCAGGGAATCCTCGACCCTGTTTGATGGATTATACTTTAGGAGAAATTACATGATTGATTTGGATTACGGCCCTGCTGCAATGGGAATTGTTATCACTATTGCGATTGTTGGACCATTGATATACAGTTTTTTTGTTGATCATTACGATAAATCAAAAAAGTAAAGCTAAGGGCTGGGGAAGAAACTTCCCCCAGTACGCTTGATAGTGTTTAGAATGCCGCACCGAAACGGGTGTGGCCTTTTTGTTAAGGCCAGTCTAAATCGCAATTAGGAGTTGAAAATCCTGTCATTCTTCTCACATTTTTCATATTTCGTCCCATTGCACGTTTCATTGATTAGCTCGGACATTTCACCCAAACTTGATCTTAGTATCGATGGAATGCGCAGCCAGCAATTCAGTGAGGGTGTATTCGTATTCCTGATGCTCGGGATCGCGGTATTCTCCGGAATAGTTTTCGTACTTGGGTTTGGTAAAAGCCGAATACGATTTAAGGGGGCAAGAATGGGGGAATTGGCGATTATTGGTGTTATCATAATTGGTATAATTGCTGCCGTGATTATGGCAGCGATGCAGATGCTGGGAGGATATTTGTTTTGAATACTTCAGCCAAGGAGAAAGTTCATGGAAAACATTAAAGATCTTATAAATAATTTCTACTTTACATCGGATTACCTTAATGCTCTTCCGGATGGTTGGTCAATATACTTATGGCTGGTTTACGGAGCTATGATTATCGTTGCATGCCTTTACTGGATGCGATGGGGTGCAAAGAATGAACAGTTCGATGAGGACATCAAATACGTTATTTTTGATGCGGGTGATAAGGATAAAATGGCACCTGAGGAATTTGCAAAAAGCCAAGCGGTTATGAAGTCTCAGATGGAAAGCCGTGTTCGGCATCTGGCAAAAATAGCTGAAAGTCATACGATTAAAGCATGAAGCGAGGTGAAAAGGCGGTATACCTTTTCATTGTTCTAGTAGTGGCTGCCGGCGTAGCGCTTCCCCTTCTTCATGGGGAGGGGAAGCACGATCGGGATATTCCTTTCTACAGCACGGCGACGCGCGAGGTAGCTAGGGGTGCGATGGACATCTATCGCAAATCTGGTTGCAAAGACTGTCATTCGCTTTGGACATTGAGTGATATGACCCAGGCAGTTCCTGCGCCAATGCTGGATGGTATTGGATCGTTGCGAAATGAAACCTGGTTGTATGATTACCTTTCTTCTCCCAATCCTCAAGCGATTATCCCATCTCGTCTGAAATTGAAATATCGTATGCCGTCATATGCCACCCTCTCGGAAAGAGAGCGTCATATACTGGCCGGGTATCTGGCCAGCCTGCAAGTCAAAGATTGGTATCTTGAACAAACCAAAAAAGCGGAGTACGAGAAATTGACCGGCATGGAGTACCAAAAATGAGCCAGCTACATCTCAAAGGGATAGCGTCTTTGTTGGTAGGCACGGCACTGATTTATTTGGGCGATCGGGTGCTTGGTGTCAAGATGGAACTGTTTTCAGGTTTTTCCACGTTTAACCTTGCTTGGGCATTGGATATATTTTTTGTGCCTTTTATGGTGGGCATGATCATAGCTTGGATATATGGTGATGAAGCTCACCATTCTGGTAAAGCTTTCCGATTCTCGCAGGGTATCAGCATAATTATGTGGATATGCTATTTCCCACCGCTGATTGTGCGCAGCATCAGTTATGCCAAGATACTGTTCGTGACCGGCACCCCAGAGGGTAGTTCTCTGATGCCCCTTGGCTTATGGGCATGTTTTGTTGTGATGACGATGACAACCGCCGGTATGGGTGAAATCTTCGGTGAGGTTATCATCAAGACGTTTAGCAAAACAAGTCAAGCGGCAAACAAACGGAACATGCCTCCGTCTTCTATCGAAGAGCCAAAATTATGAATACGTCCCAGAAAAATTCCCATTTCCTGAATCCATTAGAGCGTAAACGAAGAAAACGATTTTTATCCGCCACGTTCATAACATGTATTGTGTTGGTGATGGTTGGCGGAAGTCTTCATGTGGTTAAATTGGGGGCGATACGAATGGACGAAATGCGAAGCTTGGCAACTTACAATTTAAAAGAAGAGGCTGCGCACATTCGAGCTGCCGGTGAGGATATTGCTTTACATGCACAAAACGAATATCAGACCAAACACAATGCCAAATATACCGTTTCGGAAGCAGAGTCATTGCTACCAAAAGAGCGTTGGCAGGAATTAGAAACTACCGTGCTGATTCCGGGAGGGCCATTTCTTATGGGTACCAATCTGGATAGTGCAAATCTGACAGACCGACCGCAGCATACAGTCAATTTACCTGCTTATCGCATAGACAAATATCTGGTAACCAATGCGCAATATGCGCGTTTTATTGCCGGAACCGGCCATCGCCCGCCTTTGGACTGGAAAGATGGAAAAATTCCCGATGGTACATTGTTGCATCCGGTTACCATGGTCAATTGGTACGATGCGGCAGCCTATGCAAAATGGGCGGGCAAGCGGCTGCCTACCGAAGCAGAATGGGAAAAAGCGGCGCGCGGAACGGACGGCAGACGTTGGCCGTGGGGTAATACGATGGAGCCAACCCGTTTGAATACTTACTACAATAAGGGTTCAGCCACCGATGTGAATATTTATACCAACGGGGTCAGTCCTTACGGGGTTTTCGACATGGCGGGTAATGTCAATGAGTGGACTGAAGACAACTTCTTGCCCTATAAAGGTTCGGATGCTGCGGCAGATATATTTAAGGGTAAAGTGGCGCGCGTTTTAAGTTCAGAAGATCGCTCTATGAAAGTATCGGATTTGGTCACGGTAGATCGGCGCTACAAGGTCATGCGCGGTGGTTCATGGAAGGGAGATCCATTTTCCACGGCCACATATCATAGAGACAATGCTTTGCCCAATTTGGCTTCAGACTTTTATGGGTTTCGCTGCGCATCCTCTGCGAGCAAATAGAAAATTGATGGAGAATTTTATGATGAACCGCATCGGAATAAAGTTTATCTTGGTGATGGCTGGCTTGTCCGGGGCATTTACCGCAGAAGCATCGGTTGATAGTTATCGCTTTTTGCACGTTACCATTTCAACGCCCTGGTACCTCTTTATATTTTTATTGGGTGGGATTTTTTCGCCCTTTATCTTAATGGCAGTGCTGGCTTGGTACAGTGCGATACGTAAATCTAACCGCAAGGCAGATGACTCTGTCCCCAAGTCTTCTGTGGAGTAGGTTGTTTATGCTGCAAACTGCAATGATATATTTTAGAACTTCACTTCTTCGTTCTATCGGGATCGTATTGGTGGCATCCCTGTCAATTCTGAACGTGATCCCTGCTCATGCCGATGAGGCAACCAAAGGAGCCGATAGTGCGAAGATCATGCGGGATTTTTATCAGCAGCATATAGAAGCTGAGCGTGCTAAATCTATAACCGATAAAGACAAGCAACGCATCATGTTTTTGTTGGGAGTGGTGCTTATAACGCTGGTTCTGATTACTGGCGGATTGGGGATTGCCATGGTGGTGTATGGCAAGCAGGTGTTTGTGCCGCACATGATATTTGCGGGACTCAGCGTAACGCTGGCAATTGTCCATGCGATCGTTGGCATAGTATGGTTCTATCCTTTCTAGCCTCCCGAAGTTCGACGGTTGCTGCGGGCGGGTCAAATGCATTTCGTTATTTTCATCAGTTATAACTCTTAAGGCTGTATCCGCGCCCAGTTCAATTCCAGGGCACCCTCTTGCCTACCCTATCCTTTATGTCACCCACCCAGTTATCCAGCTTGAACCCGGAAACGTCAAGCAGGACATCCTGGTGGTGGGCTGTGGCCATTTTTTATTGTCTGTCTGGTTTGACCAGCCTTGCATACGAGGTGCTGTGGGCACGCATGTTGTCCATGCAATTCGGGGTAAGTATATTCGGCGTGGTACTCACTGTTGCGGCGTTCATGGTCGGCTTGGGTCTGGGCAGTCTGGCAGGGGTGAGATGGGCAAAGTCATGCAATATGCCATTGACGCTATTTGCGGCGCTTGATACAGCAATTGCGCTCTATGCTCTGATGCTTCCAAACCTGCTCCAGTCGGTCAGCGGATGGATGGAAAATATCGCCGTTCAACTGTCGTTGGTACAGTGGTATCTTTTGCAAGGGGTGGAAGCCTTGTGTTTGCTGGTTGTTCCCGCATTTGCCATGGGAGTGGGTTTTGCTCTCGTGCTTAAAGTCGTTGAACGCACACCTTTATCGCTGGGAAAGCTCTATGGGCTGAATACCATAGGAGGAGCCGTGGGGGCTTTGTTCCCATTGTGGAGTTTGCCGGTATTGGGCTGGACGGTTTCGGTGAGAATAGTCGCTTTGCTCGGACTAATAGTCGGTGGCGCGGCATTTATCTTGTCGCGATTAACGCAATCGGGTAATAGTTCTCTTCAGCCTATAGATAACAACAAGCCATCACGACCACCGTTGCTTGCGCTGATCATATATGCCGGGATCGGGGCGGGCAGCATCATGCTGGAGGTTGGCTGGATTCGTTTGTACGGCATGATCATGTTGCGCACCGAATATGTGCTCGGCGTAATCCTGGCAGTATTCCTGCTTGGGGTTGCGCTTGGCAGCATGCTGTTGCCGCGCACCTGCAAATATTGGTTATCTGCGCTCATGCCGTTCGTAATTGGAGGCGGAGTGCTGCTAAGTTTATGGTTGTTGCCATCCGCTTCTGCTTGGGTCGAGCGCAGTCAGTTCCAATCGCTTTTCGGGGCGCTGTGGTCGCAAGCGTTGATGCTGGGGATATTTACATTGCCGATCACTTTGGCATTGGGGGCGTGGCTGCCATTATTGGCTAGTCGTTTTGGCGACGAGGAAGCAATTGGCGCAAAGTTATACGGGGCGAACTGTTTGGGTGGCGGGGTTGGTGCAGTCGTGGCCTGTTTGGTAGGCATACCCTTATTTGGCAGTGTCGCGATGGTCGCTTTTGCCGGGCTTGCAATCACTGCATTGGGTTTGATGTGGGTCAAATCACGCTGGGCATGGATGGGATTCGCAGTCATGCTGTTGCTTGCCTGGCCTTTGCGCAGTATGCCACCGGTGCATGAACTTCTGCCGCAGATAGAAGCCAATAGCAGAGATTTATTCCTTTATGAAGACGCGATTTCCCTGACGCATGTCGTGCGGCAACAGGATGGCCAACGCATACTGTTGAGCGATTTGCAGCGTATGGATGCTTCCACCGATCCTGGCGCAGTCAGGATCCAGATGAATCAGGCGCGGCTGGCATTACTGCTGCATCCGGAACCACATAAGATATTGTTTCTTGGTCTGGGAACCGGAATTTCGATGGCTGGATCCCTGTCGTTTCCTGATTTACAACGCAGCGCGGTGGAATTATCGCAAGGAGCGATAGTTGCCGCCAGGAATTGGTTCGTTCCGGTGAACGGCAGCATTCTGGACAAAGCGGAGATTCAGCGTGACGATGCAAGGCATTTTTTAAATTCTACACAACAAAATTACGATGTGATAGTCGGTGACTTGTTTCATCCAGATCTGGCCGGGATGGGCTCCTTGCTATCCGTACAACAATTCCAGAGAGCGCGGAACCACTTGAATGCCAAAGGCGTCTTTGTGCAGTGGCTGGCACTCAACCAATTCGATATTCGATCGCTAAAAGTCGTGCTGCGCAGTTTTCGCCAGGTTTTCCCGGATGCCCAGATGTTTATGGATGGTATGCATCTGGCTTTGGTCGGCCCAAGTCAGACCTTTTCCGGGGCGAATACGATGCTGGGGAATTTAGCGCGTTTATCAATGCGAGATCAAGGTGCTGCAACAGGTGGCGAAGGCGCATGGACTTGGCTTGGCCGCTACTGGGGGCCAATTCCGGAGAGTGTGGGGCCGGTTCAGGATGAGTGGGTACCGTACATTGAATTTAATTTGCCGCGCGCGCGCTATGACGGAAGCGTCAACCTGGCTGCATTATTGCAGTGGCTATTGCAACAGCACCCGGAGGCTAACATTGCCATGAATATATTGGGGGTGGCGACAGAACAGAAAAATGAATTCGGGCGCGCTTACATGGCGACGGATTTGGCAGTTCGGGGGTGGTTGGCATCCATTCAAGGCGATGCAGAAAAGTCAGGTCGCTTGATTTGGCTGGCCTATCAAGCGAATCCACAAGATCACTGGATTGCCGATGGGTTAGCTGATAATATGTTGTCATCGCTTCCACAAGCCAGTCAGCACGGATTAAGCGAGCGCAACGCTTTGCAGAGAATCTTGAAGGTTGATCCGAGCCACGTTGGAGCATTGCGCGCCCTCTGGCACTTGGAACAGACTGCGGGCAACAAGCAAGAGGCGGAACAATATCGTCTGCGCCTGCTTTCGATATCGCCTTTTGACGATGAGGCAAACGGCTCGCAGAGTTTATTATAAATAGCGCAGCATATGAAAGGCACACATGTCTTCAGGTGTTAACAAGACACTTTCCAGCATCCCAATCAAAATTATTGGCTCAACGGTGAAAAAAAGTATGCCCAAGTTTCATTGGAAACGGCGTATCTTGCAGGTTGCAGTTTTGTTGCTATTGGTGATCGTCCCGGTGAGCGGACTATTCAGGGTCTCTCCGGAGGATGCCGCATTGGTAGTGTTGGATCGGCAAATCTGGCTGGGCGATTTCTTCTTGATATTCGGGTTATGGATCGTGTTGGCCTGCGGGATGGTTTCATTGTATTCGGTTGCCGGGACTGTTTTTTGCGGGTGGGCATGCCCGCAAAACACCGTATCGGAATGGGCCAACCATATGACCCATAAATTGCTTGGCAAACGTGCCGAAGTCAGCCTGACCGGTGAAGCACCGCGAGTAGCAGCGGCAAGCAACAAGTTCTTGAACTGGGCGTTGCTGGGGTTGTCTTTTTTGTTGGCGGCAATGTTTTTCGCATTGGTTCCCTTGTTGTACTTTTATCCTCCGGACGTGGTATGGTCTTTTATGATTTGGCGACCAGACACGAGATTGGCCGGTTCTTTATATTGGATCTACACGGTATGGGTGTTGATCATCTTTTTGGATATCGCAGTGATCCGACATTTCTGGTGCCGCTTCGCATGTGTTTACAAAGTATGGCAACATTCGTTCAAAGCCAAGGAAACGCTTCATGTTACATACGATGCCAACCGTGCGGGTGAATGCGCCAAGTGCAATTATTGCGTGACGACATGCTTTATCGAGCTGGATCCGCGCAAGACAGACAGCTATGACAGCTGCATCAATTGTGGCGATTGCATCGATGCGTGCAATACTTTGCAGGCCAAAAAAAACGGCGTAGGTCTATTGCGGTTTGAACTGGGAGAGCGCGAACAGTCCAAGTTGAGGAAATTCCGTGACAACAGCATGTCGTTGATGTCGCGATTCATTTGGACCGCACCCTTTGCAGCACTTGGCCTTTTGATGTTCGCGTGGGGTCTCTGGTCATATCAGCCCTTTCACATTTCGGCGGGTTATTTGCAAGCGACGAAAGATCAGCCAGTTCGGAATTACCGCATTGAAGTAACCAGCAAGCGATATCGCCCAACTGAATTGAGCCTATCTGTCGAGGGATTGCCGCAAGGTGATTTTTCCCTGAGTGACCAAACGGTGAATCTGAAGTCGGCTGAGCGCGCCTCGGTGTTTCTTTCTGTGTCGCCCAGGGTGCAACGCGGCCTCCATCAGTTTGTGGTGGTGGCTCGCTCCAATGACGGCTGGGTCGGCCGTTTTAATATTCAGCATTTTGTCGAATAAAGGATATTTCATGAATGAGAAACCACATCAAGAGCAGCCCCAGTTGTCCGATGTTAAATCACATTGGGGGAAGCAGGACAAAGGTAATTTCGGCTATGCCTCTGACGAAGAACGTTTGGAAAAGCGCGGTATGGAAGATTGGGAGCTGGTAGAGAAACTTCAGGAATCGCAACCGAATGTTCCTTATTGGTTCATAGCAGTGGTGGTGATCGTATTATTGGTTGGGGTGGGGCTCAGTTTCCCATTCTGGGGGCTGCGTCCGGGGGTCAAAGTGAACTGGGTTGACTGGGTGGAAGACCCGGGATTTTTGGGTGCGATCGTGTACGTTGCAGTTGCCGGCTTATTCGTGCGCTACATGACGAATCTCTATGGTTCATCCACGGGGGGCGAACCTCTTTCAGACACGGAAGGGGAAAACGAAAATAACAGCGACAAGCAAGTATGAGATGTGCGATCTTTCCTGATGAATCTTCATCCGGATAATGAAAAAGTTATTGGCAATATCGTTAAGTTTTCTTGCAGCAGGGCTTGCCGCCTGTAACGATGAGAACGGGCTCCCGGCTATCCCCATGCAACACTGGAAAGAGATGGATGTACGCATCGAGCCTCACCCGAATCCTCCGCTTGCAGGGATGTCAGAGATCGTCGTCATCGTCACTGGCGCGCGTGGCAGGCCGGTACATGACTTGATCATATCCCTTCGTGCGGATGATGCAGCACCGTGGGTACAAACGATTCAGGATGGGTATATCGGTGTTTATCGTCGCGGAGTGAGCCTGGGATTCGGAGAATCTGCGGTGTTACAGGTGCGCCTTCAACATGGGGAAGAGCAAAAGATATTACTTTTCCCGCTTAAGCTGGCATCCGGTTAACCCCGGGCAGTCTGGTTTGTATCGTTGTCGGAAGACTTTGTCATGGTCAGGACGATATTAGCCAAATAAGTGAAAAAACCGATTGCCATAGCTGTGCCGGAAATCGCCATGATCGGGCCATAAAAGCGATGTAAGGCAGGAATGTCCTGAGGGTTGGACGGTAAGAGCAATCCCTCCCAAATGCCAAAAATCATTTGTATGATGTAGAAACTATAAACTCCTATGCTGATCCACCAGAAAGTATGGTCAATCAATTTTAGGGAATAAATCTTTTTCCCCGAGAAAATCGGCAGTAGATAAAAAGTTATACCCATACCCAGCAGTACCACACCACCGACCAGATTCATATGCGCGTGAGCCAGCGGGTCTATCATATGGCCAGGGCCGCCGTAGGGGCTGCCGATCGAATCCAGCCAGGCTCGAACCGGAGGCATGACTTGAAACATGCCATGAATTGCACCGATAAAAAATGAAAAGGCGGAAAGCAGCAGAAATTTCGACAGATGCCTGTGCAACGAGTCTTGGATCATAAGGTGAGGGTACGAATTTGTATTTGGTTCTGCTGAATGGGGAAGGGCTAACCGATCAGGACGGTTGACCACAAGAAACAACTGCATTTACACGACGACACAAAAGAAAATGCCCGACCATTATCGGACACTTTCTAATGTTTATTGCTTTAAACTGGTACTTTACCGCGTCGTTATTTTTTCTTTTCGCCTTCGATGATTCGTTCGATTCCCAGACTGGTTGTTGCTACAGAAACCAGGATACCGATTACAAATATTCCAATTGGCACTAAAAGTTCTATTGGCAAGATATCTCTCCCCTGCTTATTTAATTGATTTACGAATTGCCGGAATGGCGCCCAGAATCAAAATATCAACTACTGGCATCAAGTTTATCGGACTCTTACTTTTCATGCAACTGCAATTTGCAAGAGCTGCGCAAGGGGCGGGTGCTTGACGGTCAAGCCTGGAGGGGTCTACTATGAACAATAGTTGGTTTGGGGAATGGGCTATTATTGAAATCCAAGGCATTTCTCGAACCATTAGAAGCAAAGCATGCCGAGAGGCAGGTTAGTTCGTTATTTGATCAGGATACGAGGAATTTGATGGACAGGATATCACCACCACATTTGATAGTGGACTTGGAGTTGATACGCCGGCTGGATAAGAACGGCCCGCGCTATACCTCTTATCCCACCGCAGATCGCTTCGACGAAACTTTCAATGCTGTGACCTACGGCAAGTGGGTGGCAAAACGCGAAAACGATGGTGTGGCGCGTCCTCTTTCGCTGTACATTCACATTCCGTTTTGCAACACGCTGTGTTTTTACTGCGCATGCAACAAGGTGATTACCAAGGACAAGAGCAAGGCCGGCGAATATGTGCGTTACCTGATAAAAGAAATGGCGATGCAGGCGATGCTGCTCGGACCTGATCAGGTTGTGGAGCAATTGCACTTTGGTGGAGGTACGCCGACGTTTTTGAGCGACGACGAGATACGCCAGGTGATGTCAGCGATCCGCCAGCACTTCAAGCTGGTGAAAGATGGCGAGTATTCTATCGAGATCGATCCGCGCAAAGTGAGCGATGCTACGATTGCGCTGCTCGGCGAGGCTGGATTCAACCGCATCAGCATCGGCGTGCAGGATTTCGATGACGAAGTTCAAAAAGCGGTGAATCGCATTCAGAGTCAGGAAGAAACCTTGCGGGTGATCCATGCTGCACGCGCCAACGGCTTCAAGTCGGTGAGCATCGATTTGATCTATGGCTTGCCCAAACAAACGCTGGAAGGTTTCGCTGCGACGCTGGACAAGATCATCTCAGCGAATCCGGATCGCTTGTCCATCTACAACTATGCGCACATGCCGACCATGTTCAAACCTCAGCGCCGCATCCACGAAGAAGACCTGCCTGCACCGCAAGTGAAGCTGGACATCCTCGGTATGGCGGTAAATAAGCTGACGCATGCAGGTTATGTTTACATCGGCATGGATCACTTCGCCAAGCCGGAAGACGAGCTTGCAGTGGCGCAACGGCAAAACAGGCTGCACCGCAATTTTCAGGGCTATTCAACGCATTCCGACTGCGATCTGGTTGCGCTCGGCTTAAGCGCCATCGGCAAGATCGGTCCGACCTACAGCCAGAATTATCGCGAACTGGAAGATTATTATGCCGCGCTGGACAGAGATGTGTTGCCCATCATGCGCGGCATGGAGTTGAATGCCGACGACCTGGTGCGCCGTGCCATCATTCAGGACTTGATGTGCCATTTCGAACTGACCAAGGAAACTTTCAACAGCAATTTCCAGATCGATTTCGATCGTTATTTCGCCACCGAACTGGACGAGCTGCGCGAATATGAACGCGAAGGACTCCTGGCAATGTCTCCGCAGAAAATCAGCGTGACTCCCAAGGGACGTATGTTGATACGCAATATCTGCATGGTGTTCGACAAGTATCTGCGCACGCGGGAAAAGCACGCGGTTTACTCAAAAGTCATTTAGGCACATAAGGGTTGGTCAAGCTCCCCCAAGTTTTTCGCATAGTTGGAGAGCAAAGCGAGGGGCAGGGGCGGAGGAGTTTGACCGGCCCTTTACGTTTTCTCCACCAGTTTAATTTATTCCCCTCTTTATTCTTGACAAGTGTCCCCTTTATGAATATGTTTTGAATTGCAGTACATGCATCTGTAATACATGTACTGCGTACTGTAGAAATTATGCAATCTTTGCTCAAGAGTGAATTGTGTGCATTTCCTGAACAGTTTTCATTTTACTCGGTAGTTGATTAATTTCCGAGGTCTACACAGTTCACCCGCGAACATGTATTACAAGAGTTGTACTTACAAAGTTGAGTCTACTAATCATTGAAATCACTAACGGAGAATAATATGAAATCAATCATCGTAAGCATTGCGGTAGCGGCGGGTTTGACGTTTGCAGGCAGCTCTATGTCGGCGGATATGCCGCCACTTGCCAAGAAAAACGGTTGTGCAAATTGTCACGCGATAGACAAAAAGGTCGTTGGTCCGGCTTGGCAAGATATTGCTAACAAGTACAAGGGTGATACAACGGCAGCAGATAAGCTGAGCGCCAAAGTTGCCAAGGGCGGCGGCGGCGTATGGGGCGCTGTGCCTATGCCTGCTCAACCAAAGGTTAGTGAAGCCGATATCAAGGAGATGATTGCTTTCATACTGGGTCTCGCCAAGTAGGGCGCATGTCTCTGAGAAGCTGGGTGGTGTAGTTTTTCGTTCCCCGGTTCTATAGCTGCTGAGGTTCGGGTACTCTTTCAATCCAGAACCGTATTGCCAGAACCGTATTGAAAGATACCCGTGCTCTACCGAAGCGCCTGCTTCAGGCGCGTACGAAAAATTCAATGACATTAATGCGGTATTTAATGGGAGTCATCATGAAAACAAGTGCAATCATCGGAATGCTGCTAGTGGGGCTGTTTACATTTGGCTCGTCGATATCGCTGGCGGCGGATCAAAGCGTTGTCCAGCAACTGCTGCAAGTCGAAAAGGGTACAGGGCCACAGGCTGTAAGCATAGTCCGGGATCCTAATGAAGTAGGGAAGCCAGTAGGCAAGCGTGGGCCAGAAACGCTTAAATTTACGCTGGAAGTTCAGGAGGTGTTAGGTATTCTTGATGCGGCAGCCAAAACCACCTATACCTATTGGACATTCAACGGAAAGGTACCAGGCCCGATGCTGCGTGCCCGGGTTGGAGACACAATTGAAATCACATTGAAAAACAACAAGGGCAACTCGATGATCCATAACATCGACCTGCATGCAGTATGGGGTCAGGGTGGTGGTGCTGCACTAACGAATGTTGCTCCCGGTGAAGAGAAGTCATTTGTCTTCAAGGCGATGAACCCGGGCTTGTATGTTTATCATTGCGCTACGCCGATCATTCCGCAGCATATTGCCAGCGGCATGTATGGCATGATCCTGATCGAACCAGAGGGCGGTCTGCCCAAGGTTGATAAGGAATTCTATGTGATGCAGGGTGACATGTATACTGAAGAAAGCAAGGATCCTGAAAAATATTTCAGCCTGCATGACCTGATGGAAGAGCAGCCGTCACACGTGGTGATGAACGGATCAGCAGGTGCCTTGGCGGCCAATCCGATGAAAGTCAAAGTGGGCGACAACGTTCGCATCTTCTTCGGTGTCGGCGGACCTAACCTGACCTCATCTTTCCATGCGATCGGTACCATCTTCGACAAGGTTTGGGCCGAGGGTAACACCGGTGCACCTGAGCTCAACGTGCAAACCACATCGGTTCCTCCCGGTGGTTCAACGATAGTGGAGTTCAATGCGCGTGTTCCGGCCAAGTACATCCTGGTTGATCATGCGCTTACCCGATTGTTAAAGGGTAACGTGGCTATTATCCAGGCCGAAGGTGATGCAATACCTGATCTGTTCCGCGCAGGAAAAGTGAAATAAACAAAGGTGAACTAATCCATTAGTTTATCGCCCGTCAAAAAAGGCGGGAAGAAATTCAAGAAAGCAAGGCCTGATGGCCTTGCTCTTTTTTTCAACCAAACATTTTCACGATGAGGATATTCTTTCCGGCAATCCCCTTTCCTGCCACCAGGCATAAATGACAGGAATGACGATCAGGGAGAGCAGCGGTGCGGAAATCATGCCGCCCACCAGCGGCGCGGCAATACGTTTCATCATGTCTGCGCCGGTGCCCGAGCTGACCATCACCGGAATCAACCCGGCGACGATCACCGATACCGTCATCATTTTCGGGCGGATGCGCAGCAGCGCCCCCTGAATGATGGCGAGCTGCAAATTCTGGCGGCTCACCGGGCGACCGGACTGGCGGAGCTCCGCGATAGCGTGATCCAGATAAAGCAACATCACCACGCCGAACTCGGCAGCCACTCCGGCCAACGCGATGAAGCCCACTGCGACCGCCACAGACAAATGATAATCCAGCCAGTACACCAGCCAGAAGCCGCCTGCCAATGAGAACGGCAGGCACAGCAACACCAGCAGCACTTTGCCGCGATTGCGGAAATTCATATACAGCAGCGCCACCACCAGCAGCAGCGTGAGCGGTATCACCCACATCAAGCGCTCCTCGGCATGCTGCAAGTTGGCGTATTGCCCGGACCACGCGATCGCGTAGCCCGGTTGCGGACTGACGGCTTTTGCCACTACGGCTTGCGCTTCGGCGATATAGCTGCTCAGGTCGCGCCCGGCGTAATCGATGTACACATAAGCTACCAGACGGCCGTTTTCGCTTTTGATCTCGACCGGCCCGTCATTCACACTCACGCTGGCAATTGTGCCCAGCGCCACTTGCGCACCGGAAGCCGTCATGATGCGGCTTGCCGCAAGCGCGGTGAGCGAATCGCGGAACGCGCGCGGATAGCGCAGATTGATCGGGAAGCGGTTGCGTCCCTCGATCACGATGCCGATATTTTCCCCGCCTATCGCACCCTGCACCAGGCGCTGCACGTCGGCTGCGCTAACGCCGTAGCGCGCCGCCTGTGCCCGATCCAAGGTAACGTCCACATAGCGCCCGCCGGAAGCCCGGTCGGCAAAAGCATTGCGCGTGCCCGGCACGGAATGTTCGATCGCCTCTTCGACTTGCTTGGCCAATTCGCTGACACCGGCAAGATCGGGACCGGTCACCTTGATACCCAGCGGCGTGCGGATGCCGGTGGACAGCATGTCGATGCGCGTGCGGATCGGATAGCCCCAAGAATTGGTCAGCCCCGGCAAGCGCACCTGGTTGTCCATTTTGCGGATCAGCTCATCCATGGTTACACCGGGCGGCCACTGCTCGCTTGGCTTGAGCTGGATTGTTGTCTCAAGCATCGAAAGCGGCGCCGGGTCGGTGGCGGTATTGGCACGCCCGGCTTTGCCAAACACGCGCTCGACCTCGGGCATTTGCGCGATCAGGCGGTCGGTGATTTGCAGGATGTTCGCCGCTTCGTCTATCGACACGCCGGGCAGCGTGGTGGGCATATACAGCAGGTCGCCCTCGTTGAGCGGCGGCATGAATTCGCTGCCCAGCTTTGCGATCGGCCATGCGGCAGTCAGCAGCAGTAGCAGGCAAAGCAACAGCGCAGCTTTTCTTTTTTGCAGCGCGGCCAGCAACAGCGGACGGTACAGCGCGTGCAACAGCCGGTTCAAAGGATTGCTTTGCTCGTGCGCGATGCGCCCGCGAATAAAATATCCCATCAACACCGGAGCCAAAGTAATCGCAAGCATTGCGCTTGCCGCCATCGCATAAGTCTTGGTGTAGGCGAGCGGGGCGAACAGTTTGCCTTCCTGCCCGGTGAGGGACAGCACAGGCAGGAAAGATACCGTGATCACCAGCAACGAAAAAAACAACGCAGGCCCGACTTCAAGCGCGCTCTTTCTGGTGATGTCCCAATAGTCGGGACGATCCCCCGCGCGCTCCAGATGTTTGTGCATGTTCTCTATCATCACCACTGCGGCATCCACCATCGCACCGATCGCGATGGCGATACCGCCCAGCGACATGATGTTGGCGGTCACGCCCTGATTTTCCATCACGATAAAAGCGGCCAGTATGCCGATGGGCAGCGTGACCACCGCCACCAATGACGAGCGCAGGTGAAATAAAAATGCGAGGCATACCAGCGCGACGATCAGCGATTCCTCGAGCAGCTTCTCGCTCAGCGTTTTGATGGCGCGGTCGATCACGCCGGAGCGGTCATAGGTGACGACCAGCTCGACTCCCGGCGGCAGGCCGCTTTGCAATTCAATCAATCGTGCCTTGACGCGCGTGATGGTCGCGAGCGCGTTCTCGCCATAACGCATCACCACGATGCCGCCGGTCACTTCGCCTTGCCCGTCCAGGTCGGTCACGCCACGGCGCAACTCATGGCCGATCTGGATTTGCGCCACATCGCCCAGACGGATCGGCACGCCTTGCGCGCCGACCCCCAAAGGAATCTGCCGGAAGTCTTCCAGATTCTTCAAATAATTTTGCGCGCGCACGACGTATTCGGCATGTCCCATTTCCATCACCGATCCGCCGCCCGCCATATTGCTGTCGCGTATCGCCTGTTCGACACGTTCCCAACTCAGGTTGTATGCCGCCAAGCGATTGGGATTCACTTCGATCTGGAATTGCCGCGCCATGCCGCCGACACTGGCGACTTCGGCCACACCGGGCAGGCTCTGCAATTCGTATTTGAGAAAGGAATCCTGAACCGCACGCAATTCATCGGCATCGTAGCGGTGATGGCGATCCACCAGCGCGTATTCAAACACCCAGCCTACGCCCGAAGCATCCGGCCCCAGCGTGGGGATGACACCCTGCGGCATGCGATCCTCGATCTGGCTCAAATATTCCAGCACGCGCGAGCGCGCCCAATAGGGATCGGTGCCGTCGCGAAAGATCACATACACATAGGATTCGCCAAACATCGAAAAACCGCGCACTGCGGTCGAGCCCGGCACCGACAACAATTCCGAAGTGATCGGAAAAGTGACCTGGTCTTCCACCACCTGCGGTGGCTGGCTCGGATAAGCGGTCTTGATGATGACCTGCACATCGGAAAGATCGGGGACGGCGTCCAGCGCCATATGGCGCGAGGAATATATTCCCCATCCCCCCAGCAGCACGGCACCCAGCAGCACCAGCATGCGGTTTTTCAACGACCATTCGATAATGCGTGCAATCATGCTTGAGCCGTTTCGTGACAATAAATTTTGAATCCGGGGGTCAGAAAATCAATTGGCCATGAGTAACAATTTTATTGTTTCGCTGCCCTCAACGAACGCTCACTGAGTAGCACTCCCGACACTTTCCGGTCACTCGCGATACCAGGAAGCGGACAGTCGCGTAAGCCAACCTTGTTTGAAATGCTGGAATCTTATAGACCAGCTAAGCTACGCGGATGTGTTAATGCAATATCTGACCCTGCAATCTGTATGTTCTTTTGGCAAATCGGACGAAAACAATAAGTCCGCTACAAAGTTCTATCTACTATTGGATTTTTGTAGATTTGATTACTGCCACATCATTGGCAATGACTGCCTTTATTAGCTTGCGTTGGACTCGAATAATTGATTTATATTTTTGTTCATTCTCCCTAGGTGGGTACCCTATATATAAGTCTGCATCGGTTTGAGCAATTAAATCAACTTTTGCGGAAATCGATTTAGATATCTTTAACGCATTGACTATTAGTAACGGAGTATCAGACTCGTCCACGACAATTTGAACTTGTTGTGGTTCCCCACCCCCAATCGAAGAACGAACGAATCCATAATAATGTTGACCAAATTGGGAGGATTGTCCAATTAAAATAATGAAAGAGAAAACAGTGTAAATAAGGGGTCTAAATTCATTGAATGAAACTTTACTCACAACATACTTAACGGTAAACATAACAAAGGTCGTCCACATTAATCCATTGAGAACATAACCAGAAAAATCCGACATGATTCCATCTACTTTGTAGAAGAATGCAAGAATAGTGATTAAGTAAAATATTTCATTTAGTAGAAAATAATATTTTCCGAGTCTATCCTCTTTCCCTGCGTTAAAGAAGAAATCAAAACCAGCAGCTGATAAAGCTATTGAGACAATCCAATAAGTTTGCGTAGACGTTATGGGAAAAATAAAGAATGAAATACTAACTACTGTGAGGACTATAAAAAAGCCTATTTCTATTAGTGGATAAACGAAGCCACAAAAACTCCAGAATTTTCCGTTTGCCCCGAGTTTTTGAAATTTTATTAGATAGTGTCTTGAATCCTCGTCCAACCGGAATACTCTACGTCCAACCAGGAATACAAAATAACCAATTACCAATAGTAATGTTGTACCGGAAATGATGTATTGGATATGAAATGCGTCGTAGTCTTTGATACCAAAACTTCCTAAATATGAAGTGACAATAATAAATCCACAGAAGTAGGCAACAGCAACGGCAATCGCAATGAATTGACCAATGTTGGCAATCGACATCTGAAGGAACGTCTTATCAGTTCCCGTTTGCACTTCAACTGGATTTTGTTGTTCCGGCATAGTTCTGATTGAATTATATGGAAGTGTCTATTCTATCCACTTTTCCACAACGAATTTCTGTGTCATCCCTCTGAGTGTCTCTTATTGGCACCGAGCTGCTATACACACATGCTGACTGCCTTCCTGAAAGCCATCATTAGTAATTCTTAGTGTCTAGTGCTTATCCGCATCGTGGTCGTGATCTTCATGCAGGCGTTCCGCAGCGTCGCTCATAGATGCCGCCGCATCCAATAAAAATTGTCCATTCACCGCAACTTGATCGCCCGCATGCAGACCGGCGGTGATTTCAATGGCATCGTCAGTTTCAATCCCGGTTGCCACTTTTACCGGTGTGAAATATCCGCTCCCTTCGGCCAGCATCACCAAGTCGCCTTTGCCGGTGCGCATCACCGCCGAGCGGGGCACGGCAAGCGCCTTGTGCGGTTTGGCGTGAATGATGACGTCAAGAAAGGAGCCTATCAGCAACTGGTTTTTGGCGTTGCTGACGCTCAGCCGCGCCTGTACGGTGCGTGTCGCGCTATCAACCATCGGGGAGATGAATTGCAGACGCGTTTTGATTTCCTTGGCATCAGACTGCGGGAACTTTACCGTTACCTGATCGCCATTTTTTACCCAGGCCAGTTGATCCGGATAAAGCGTCACATCGATCCAGACATGAGACAGGTCGGCGAAGGCAAACAGGTTATCCATCGGTTTGACCGAGCTGCCTTCATGAACATCGATCTTGGTGACGATACCGGACTGCGGTGCGCGCACCTCGACGACATCCCTGGGCCGGTATGTTCTGTTGAGTTCCTCTATCAGTTCTTTGCCGGCATCGATATAGAGAAAATTTTCAATGGAAGCGATACGCTTGGTGGTGTTCTCCCCCAGCTCCATCATTTCGTAGGCGGTCATTCCCTGGCCGCTGATATGCGCGTCCTCGGATAGCATCTTCTTCGACAATCTGTCCTTGTCCTTCAGCAATGCGATGAACTCCTGCTGCAATTTAATCAGCTCCGGGGAATATATTTCATACAGCACTTGCCCGGCCTGGACTTGCTGTCCAATCGAACTGACATGGAGTTTTCTGATCACGCCTTCAACTTTTGCACTGAGGTTGGAGATCAGGCTTTCGTCCGCAGCCACATTGCCGTAGGAGTAGATGTCCTGGCTCAACGTTTGCATTTTGGCCGCGGCCAGGCGTACTCCGAGTCGTTGTTGCGTGGCCGTGTCGATATGTACAGCGTGCCTATGCCCGGCTTGCGAAGAATCAGGCTGCTCCATTTCCACCAGATCCATGCCGCAGATCGGGCATACCCCCGGTTGATCCCGGATGATCTGGGGATGCATCGGGCACACCCAAAGTTTCTTTGCCGGTTTTGCTGAAGTCTGGTCGGCAGGTATTATTGGTTCAAGATTTGGTTTGGCAGCAGGAGCGGCATAAGCCTCGCCGATAGATGGGCTTGCCGGATGACCGCTGTAAAAAAAACCGGCAGTCATCAGGATTACGATTGCACCCAAGGTTAGCCATTGCCGCGCATATTTGCAGGCAAGTGCGTCAAGCAGGATGAGATTCGGTTTATTTATATATCGAGCCATGTTTACATAGCCTTTATAGTCTTATACAGTGGCCGCTACTTGGCAGGGTTTATGTAATCCGGATTCAAGTAACAAAAGCCCATCTGTGTCTTGGCAGCCTGGTTGCAAGTTTCATAGTCGTAATATTTACATTCGGTAGCCCACGTTACTACACAATACGGCGCCACCTTCGCCGGGGCAGGTTGCTCGCCCTGATTGATTATGCAGTCTCCCGAGTTTCCGACCACACGCTTGCATGCCTCGTAAGATTCGTACCCGCACTCATTCATAAGGATTTTGCCATCCTGAGATGTTGCGCAATATGAAGCGGCCAGCGCACATTGCGGTTGCCAGATTGCAACACACAACCACAGGCCGGCAAGAATCTTATGGGTACGCATCACGACTTCCTTTATTGAAAGCAATATATCGAAAATCTCGATACGGAATTTATCGGCGTTGGAACTGTTAATATTACATTGTTTGTAAGCCGCATCATTCTACATGACGGCAAGTCAAACGTGAGGCGGTATCTTTTAAACATGGCGTCAGAATTGAAAGGGCAATCTCTGAAGCCATTCGTGGTGAGCTTGTCGAACCATGAATGGCTCACTGCAAGGTCGTTCACCCTTCGACAAGTTCAGGACGAACGGTTGTTTATGCGGCAGTATTTGTGTCGCCCTGTTTATTAGTGCATGGTGGAGCGGGGAGTTGATATGTTGATGCGTAAATTATTTTTGTTGTTATGCCTATTGCTGCTTGCCTCCTGCGGTAAGCAGGAGCTGCCTTCGCCCTATCACGCGATAGATGTCTCCGTGCCGCTAGCGCAGGCCGACTTTCACCTTGCCGATTTTAACGGCAAGGCCCGCAATCTGGCGGATTTCAGGGGTAAGGTGGTGGTGCTGTTCTTCGGTTATACCCATTGCCCCGTGGCATGCCCGACCACGCTGGCCGATCTTGCGCAGGTCATGCGCATGCTGGGCAAAGATGCGGGCAGGGTGCAGGTGCTGTTTATCAC
>JANXXH010000114.1 GCA_025350705.1 Gallionella sp. | reverse complement strand
CTGCAATCAAGAAGCCGGCATGAGAGAAACAGGCAAGGCAGAACGAAGAAATATTTACTAAACCGACCGAGTCAGAACGAGATTCAGATTCTCAAATTCACAAACCTTCGTTCAGACTCATTTCAAGATTGGAAAATACTGCCATTAGGAGTGCTGTAGTCTGCTGCGTAGATGTTTCCTGTCACTTGACTTGACGTCGAATAGCACTTCGTGGCATCCAATGGCAGCGCTCCAAATCCTGTGATGGAACTCGCTGCGATTGGACTGACACCAAGATTTCCAATTATCACAGAGGTTGGAATGGTTGAGATTCCTGATTTCGACAGGATCACATAATTGCCGGCTGTTCCAAGAGCCACCGGTGTGGGACCTTTACCTGCGCCATTTAAGCCTGTACCTGCACCTGGGAGGGTTGGGGCGACGCCTGCAGCCGCCGGGCTTCCTCCGCCGCCGCCACCGCATCCGGCCAAAATAGCGGCCAGCAGTACTGCCGTGGACCACATGAGTGGATTAGTAACACTATTTGATTTGTTCATTTGCTTCTCCTCTATCTGATCCAGAAAAACATCGGTGCAATCGACCGATCCTTCGCTGGTACTTATCCTGGTGTGCTACGTCGATATTCGCTGTTGACACGCTTTGCGACTATGCGAGCCTCTGTTTGGTCTGTTCCAATTTAAAACCGGATCAACCGGAACCAAGGCAATTTGTCACACCAGTTGCACTATTCCACTTTCGTCCGTGACGCTCCGTGCGGTAACGCACATAAAGAAAATATTTTTGGGAAAGCCTAAGGAAAAAGTATTTGAGATGCAATTCCGGCGTGCTCTTGGCTTTCGGTGCAGCATCCTGCGCCTTGGCTTGCAGCAGCGCGGCAAACGTGTGGCTGTCGGCTGCGCTCAGTTTACCTTTGACCAATTTAGTAACTTTCATGGTTGCAAGTCCTTATGTGTGGTTTAGGTTAGTAGTGGTGTTGTTTTCGATAGACGGGGAGCGCAAGCTCCCACTCCTTCACCTGTACTTCGGTAATGCCTAGCAGGTGCGCTAGATCGCGTGCTAGGGTCAGGCCGCAATCTAGCGTGAAAGCAAGGAATTTGGTTTTACTCATGTCTGGCTCCTTCGTGTGGGTTATCTCAAAAACAAAGTGCTATTGAGCGAGCCTCAATTTGGTCTGTACCAATTCAAAATCGAATCAACCGGAACCAAGGCACAAGTCACACTGGTTGTACTATCCCACTTCCGCCCACGACGCTCCGTGCGCTAGTGCACATAAAATATTATTTTTTTGGGTGAGCGCAAGGAGACAGTATTTGCGATGTAAACGGTGGCGGCCACAATCAGGATTCTGGCCGTAGCGGGAATAACCGTACCCAGGAACTTTTCAGTTCCATCAACAAAGCGATTGGGGGATGAGCACGATACCGTATAGGCATCGGAAGAAAGGTGTGGCTACGAGACCTGAGAACTTGGACAAATATTTATTTGACGAATTTTTGTCTCAATTAACACAGGAGATTGATAGTTACCCTAATACTCCCTGATCCAGATCAGCTTGGTGATGGTTCCATTGCGTTCGACCAGTGCTTGCACGTCCAGGTTGGCCCGGTTGATGCGTGCTTTACCATTGACCAGGAAATAATTGGTCATGACTGATGCTTCGAGGTTCGATACGGACAGTGAGTTTCCCGGCAATCGTTCCGTAAAATCTGAAATGAAGCGGAAGCTGGCAGTGTTGCGGCTGGACACCAGCGCGGTCGCATCGGCAAGCGTAAGCCCGTCGATTCTGGCTGCCAATACTTCCGCGGGCGCGGTGTTCACGTTGACCGGTGTGGCGCGCGGCAAAAAGATCACGAAGTCTTTTATCTTGCCCAGTATCTCCGGGGTGAAGCCTGGCACTGCGAGCAGATCATCCACCTGGGTCAGGTTCATCGGCAGCGTGCCGGTTTGATTGCCGGGGTTTTCAGCATTTGTCACAGGCGTTTTTTGCGCCGCCGCCATCTCATCGGCAGTTGCCTGTGCCAATGCCGGATCCAGGTGAGCGTTGTTGAGTAACTGCTCGAAAGCCGCGACCTCGACCGGGTTGATGGTTCCGTTGGGGCACAGGTTGGTCAGGTTATATCGTGCCTGGGCATCGCTGATGCTGCCCGACAATGTCGCAGCGGTGGCATCGGTATCAGCCGTGCCGTCATCGACATATTGATCGAGTCGCGTTTCAGCGAGCGGCACCGCCCACGGTTCAGTCAGATCGTCGACGCTGGAATGTCTCGCATCCTCGCGCAGGATCAACCCCGCCCAATCGAGCGCTCCGCGCAGTACCCATTGCATCTGCAATTGCAGGCGCTGGTTTTCGATCGAGCGCACCTGTACTTGCTGCTGCCAGAAAAGACTGGCAACGATGGTGATGGCCAGTGTCGTCAACAACAGCGCAATGATCACCGCGACACCGCGCTGCCTATGGCAAGAAGCCGGGACCTTCACACTGCCCCCAGCAAAAATATCTTCAGCATGCCGGCTTCCCGCCCGCGCAGCATCATCGTGATCTCCAGGCCGGTAAGTGCAGGGGGAGTTGCGGTAGAGCCGGGATTGAGTGATGGCGTCAGCATGCCGATATCCGTGAGCCAGCCATTGCCGCCATTGACCCATAAGCGCATCGTCATCGCTGACACATCCGATTGCAGCACTACCGCCGGACTGGTATCTGTGTCGTTCATTGCAGCAAGCCACATGGCATCCAGTACCCGGAGGTCGCGCGTCGCTATGGATTCGCGTCGAGTCAGCACCCCGCCATTGACCCGATATGCGATGACTTGCAGACGTGTCGGCTGATTGTCGGTAAACACCGTGCGTATCAGAGTGAGGCGGCCTGGTCCGGTGCTGAGTGGTACCCGGTTTGGCAGGATGTAGGGGCTGGCCAGATGAGCACTATCGCTTTGCAGCTGGGCAAAGGCGAGTTGCATTCCGCGCGTCTGCTCAAGGTCGCTGGTAAGCGCGATGCGCGCACGCACGATGCTGTCCAGTCCGCGCCAACCCAGCACCGCGACGAATCCGAGCACGGTGATCGCAACCAGCAATTCGACCAGGGTCAACCCACTCTGCCGGGCTGACCTCGCGCCGCGGATCCGGATCGGCCTATTACGCATTCGGCACCACCTGAGTCAGCTTGATGATGCGCCTTTCTGGATTTTGTCCGCCACTTGTTTTCTGCGTATCCGCGGAGCTTTGTGAATTCAGGACACTGACTTCGACGCGGCGGAAGTAAGGGTTAGGTGTGGTGTATACATTTTCTTCGCACACCAGATGCAACTCGCCTTGCGGACAATCGAATCTACGTTGACCCAATGCTGGCCATTCATGCGCCAGCCGGATTTGCGCCAGCCGGTTTTCGGCTGACCAGGTCGCCATCATCGAAGCGCGCAGGTCGCTGCTGTTTTGCGTCAAACTGCCGACCGCGCGCAGGCTGGCGCCCAATGCCGTGCCGACGATGACCAGTGCCACCAGTACTTCCAGTAGTGTAAACCCTGCGCTGCGATATTTTGGTCGCCGCATGTTATTCAACCACGAAGTGTCCGATACCGTCAGCGCGGATCGCGACTTGCGCATCACCGATTGCAAGCGTCAATACAAAAGGAATACCGACCGGTTCACGTCCAAAGATGATGCGAAGAGAAGCATTCTGTTCTGCCGAAGGCGGGCTGATCGAGAGCATGACCGGCGATCGTTTGAATTCGCGTTCGCGCAACATCTCGTCCTGCATGAGTGCTTGCCAGTTATTTTCTTCGCGCAACAGGAAGCGGTAACGATCCGCTTCTGCCTCGAATGCGATCGAGCGGTTGCGCACGATCGCCTCATCGCGAGCCAGTTGTAGTAACAGCGCGATCCGTTGCGCATCGTTCTGCAACACCTGGCGCTCGCTCGGCATCGCATTGAATGACACTGCGCCGAGCGTGATGCCAACGATCACCATCACTACCAGCAACTCCAGCAGCGTGAAGCCGCGAGACAGTCGCCGACATTGCTCGCTCCGATGAGCGCGATTCGATTCAAGCATGGAAAGCGCGATTACAGATCCCACGAACCGATATCGGCATCGTTACCGATCCCGCCGGGCTGTCCATCCGCGCCCAACGAGAACACATCGAGTTCACCCTTGATGCCGGGAGATAGATATTGATAGGTATTGCCCCACGGATCTTTCGGCAGCTTGTCTATATAGCCGCCGGTTTTCCAGCCATCGGCGGCGGGGCCTGCAGTCGGTTTGGCAACCAGTGCCTGCAAGCCCTGCTCGGTGGTCGGATAACGCTGGTTGTCGAGCTTATAAAGCTTGAGCGCTTGCATCACCGTGGCGATGTCCTGCTTGGCTGCGATGATGCGCGCATCGTCGGTGCGTCCCATCAACTTGGGAACGATCAATGCGGCCAGGATACCCATGATGACGACGACGACCATGATTTCGATCAGGGTGAAGCCGCGTGATGCGATACCAGCCAGCGGATGCCGAGCCGAAGAAGCAGGAATATTTTGCATTGGAAATTATTATTGAATTGAGATGTAAGAATTGTACGCCTTACTCACGATGGGTGAAAGGAGCCGTACGTGATCGATATCAGATCCAATATCATATTTAGCGAATCATAATAGAAATACGCCTGACTGGCAGTCTGCCGGACTTGCCACCCCCGGGCTGATGATATGCGACAATCGCATAAGTCTTCCAAATGATAGAAAGGCTGTGATGAGCTACTTCAGCCTAGCGGGCCATCTTACAGGCTTCCTCTTTCCTCCTTGTGAGATGCTCAATTTGACAGGCTATCAGGGGGTGATATGGAAGTAATCTACAGCTTGATTCCCGGCATGATGGTCTTGGGTCTGGTTTTTTTCGCAGTGTTGATCTGGGCAGTCAAGAAGGGTCAGTATGAAGACATGGAAGGCAATGCCAGCCGTATATTGCTGGATGACGATGATGAGATGATGATGTCACACCCGAAAGATGCCCATCCTCCAAATCATGTACATCCTAAGACTAACGAGGATGGCGATACCTAGAAATCTATTTGAGTATCTCGCCGTTAGATAATAGCGGCTGAGTCAGCTTGTCAAAATCCTTGGGCGAGACATATTGCAGCAATGGCTTTTCTCCGCCGCCCAAGGCGATATCCAGGCCGTGCTGCGGATACAGCCAGTGGACGACACCACTTTTCTTTTCCTTGACGCGTAACGCCGGTTGCCCGAAACGTTTGGAGAATATGGCATCTTCCAAACGAACAGCAGGCATATAAGTCAGGCTGCTGATCGGCATCGTGAATGTGCGGGCGATGTCATCGGGAGTCAGGGTGATTTCCTTGCCGCTGCCCGTGGCATTCATGCGCAAGCCGCGCTCGAACATATCGCGCAGTTCCGCATCGGGAACCGCTATATTCAACACTATCCTGGCTTTCAGTCCCCCCAGCTTGACCTCTTCAAAGAAAACTTCCACGACCAATTGACCGCCGGGCGATTTGAACAAGATGGGCTTGGCCGCTTCCTGAAAATGTCGCTCAGCTTCGTTGGTGTTGCTGATGCCCAGCGTGATACCGAATATCTTGCTGGTATCAACGGTAGGATGTTCGATATGCCAGGGTAAGTCCGATCTTTCGACGGGCTTGTCGCCCTGAACAAAAGCCAGGCCCAGGATCAGCAACGCGACAAGCGCGATCCCCCAGTAGATTTTATGTTCCATTTTTTTGCATGTCAGAATGTGGTTCGACAAAGCTCTCCGGTAATTTTCCAGTGCGTGCCAGATGCACCGACTCGTTGCCCAGCACGATCAGCACCAGCAACGCGACCATAAACGGCAGCAACCCCACGCCACCGATCAGCGCGATGGTGGGAATCTTTGCCCAGCCAAGCATACTGGATAGCCACAGCCCGCCGACGGTGATCACGCAAGGAATAGACAGCAATAATATGAAAAGACGATTACGCCTGACGCATATCTGCCAGTGTGCTTTGACGAACCATGTCTCGTCGCTGACGGATACTTGTTTTGATTTTATGATGATGTAGCCGATGATAGAAATCGAAATGACCGGCACCAGTGCTGGCATCAGCGGGAACGAGCCGAACACGGCGATGGTGGCGACAAAAACAAAGATGTGATTGAAGATCAGATTGATCAGAAAGATCTCGTGTGGCCACTTGGCACGCATGGCTTCTTCCGGCGATACGCTGAATTGTTGATGCATGATTCTCCTTCTAAAGCCTGTCGAATCGCTGATTCATTTGAGGGCGCTTGTTGTATCTACCCACGTCGCGCAGCATTCTAATGCAAAACACTGCTGCTCATTGCGCAGTAAAATGAAGAGGCGCAACGTGATGTCCGGCGGGTATCATTCAGCAGTTGAAATGATAATGGTTTTGGTAGCTGCGACGCAGGGCAGGGGGCGAGGAAAATAACATGTCGAATAAAATCTTCGAAAACTTTAGCAGGTCGTTGGTCTGGGGCAAAACGTGAAACTTCCGGAACTTGATATCTTCATGGCCTGGGTGCTGATCCCGCAAACATTGGCGATGGGTTGGGTGGCTGCTGTCGGGCGCGTGCCGCTGGATCTGTTCGGTGCCGATACGCAGGAGGAGGGGATTCCCGGGCGCATCGTCGGCGCGTTGCTGTTACTGGTTGTGGTCTTTGCGGTACGCCGCCTGCTCGGCGGCACCCTGCCTGTCGTCGGCAATCCGGAAGGCAACGGTTACCGTTTGGGTCATCGCTTGATTTTGACAGCCAACATTCTGGCGGCAGCCTTGTTTGTTTTTCAGCTTACCTGGCATTGGATGCCCAGCCCGGATGTGGTCATGGTGCTGGCCCAATTCACTTCCGCTTTTGGCTACTGGGTGATGCCGCTATGGGCGGTAGGATTTTCATTCATTTACCAGTCGACGCAGCCCGCCTCGTCTCCCGGCAAGTAAATTCACTTTGCTGCAAACGCCAACTGCCGTCCTTCCTTGAGGAATGCAGTACAGTCATCTATCGTCAAAGGTTTCGAAAAGTAATAGCCCTGCATTTCGTCACAGTTGTTGCGCAACAGGAAGTCGAGTTGCGCTGCGCTTTCCACGCCTTCCGCAATCACTTGCATTCTCATGTTATGCGCCAGATCGATGATGGTACGCGTTATTGTGGCATCGTCGGCATCGGTCGCGATGTCACGAATAAACGATTGGTCTATTTTCAACACGTCCGCAGAAAAACGTTTGAGATAACTCAAGCTGGAATGTCCGGTGCCGAAGTCATCCACCGCCAGTTTTATGCCCAATGATTTCAATTCGTGCAGCGTTTTCACACCCCGATCCACGTTTTTCATGATGATGCTTTCGGTGATCTCCAGCTCCAGATATTTTGCCTCCAATCCGGTTTCCTTGAGAATTTGTTGCACTACGACGCAAAGATCCTGGCGGTGGAATTGAACGGCCGAAAGATTGATCGCGATGCAGTACGGCTTTATCCCCATATTCTGCCAGGCCACGGCCTGGGCACAGGCCGTGCGCAACACCCACGTCCCCACCGGTACGATCAACCCGTTCTCCTCCAGCATGGGGATAAAGTCGACCGGTTCAATCACGCCTTGCTCGGGATGCTCCCAGCGCAGCAAGGCCTCTATCCCGCAGATTTTGCCGGTGCGCAGGTTGACCTTGGGTTGGTAATGTAACTCGAATTTGAAGTTCTCCGCCGCCCTGAACAATCCACTTTCGAGATACATATTGCGCTGCGCATGCTGATTCATTTCGGCCTGAAAAAAACAGATCTGATTGCGCCCGTCTTTTTTTGCCTGATGCAATGCGGCTGCTGCGCTTCTGAGCAATTCATGCGCGTTATCCCCATCACCCGGAGCCACGGCGATGCCGATGCTGGCCGTCAGATACAGCTGATCTCCGGCGATCTGGAACGGGGCAGCCAATGCAACTCTCACTTTTTTTGCCACAGTCATTGCATCTGCCGCGTCATTCATTTTAAGCAGAATCATCACAAAATCGTTTCCGCCGGTTCGCCCCACCGTGTCACTTTCGCGCAGACAAACATTCAGCCGCGTTGCCGCCTGCTTCAGCACCTCATCGCCATAGGTGGATCCCAGGCTTTGATTGATCAGTTCGAAGCGATCCAGATCGATCAGCATCGTCACCACGGTTCCTTCGCCGCGCCGTGCGAACGCGCATGCATTGTCGAGACGGTCATAGATCAAGCTGCGATTCGGCAAGTCGGTCAATGCGTCGTGCTGCGCGAGATATTGCGCGCGCTCTTCGATTTTCTTGTATGCCGTGATGTCACTAACCATGAAAAAGAGGAGCGTCTGCCCCTCTTCCATCTCTGCTTTTGAGATGCCCGCCAGATAATATCTGCCATCCTCGATATCGGGCCGCTCAAAAGCCAACCCGGAACGCATCTCTCCGCATTCCAGCACATCTTCAAGCGTACCGGTTAAACTCTCGCTCACCCCCAGTAGCTCGGAAATCGAGCGCCCCAGACAGGCATCCTCTGTACCCAGATCAAACATGTCCCGCAATACCTTGTTGATCTGGCGCACTCTCAGCGCCGTATCCAACACAGCCAGTCCTGATGGACTATCAGGAATAGTTTGTGAAACTGGATTATTTCCGGCAAGGTTGCCCATCTAATTCTTCAATTCCATTTTGAAATGGCTGGTTACAAATGCATAACCCGAAATCTAGCAGTAAAACGATGTTTATACCATAGTTAACAATGTCTGGGCTGCCGGCCATGATCAGAGGGCGAGCAGCATTTTACAGCTGCGACAGCCAGCGGCAGTGGATTTAGGTAAACGCAACACACAAAGCAGAGGGTGTCGATGTTCATTCTTCACGGAAAGTTTTCATTCTGCAAACAATACAGGCTATGTTTTTCGCTCTTGTTGCCGCCGTATGAGCAGCAATCCAGCTTTCGCATTGTTCGCCATATTGTTCGCTAAATATTTCCGAGTTATTTTTCAGGTAATTGGTGATGTGTATCTGTATGCAGGCGGTAAAATCTGCGTTGGAATTTTGAACATATTCAGCCCATACAAATGTTGCGCGCAAGTTCCAATATGTTGGATGCGCCGGTTTTTTTCAAGGCGTGAGCGCGATGAATATCCTCCTTCCGGTAGCTGATGTGAAGGCGATGTGCGATTTCCTTGCTGGCATGTCCCGAGATGGCCAGTATCAAAACTTCGCGTTCGCGTTTGGTAAGCGTTGCCAGCACCGAGGAAACGGACTGATAAGAAGCGGCTTTGCCAGCAGCTTCCCGCAGCATGGTGGGGGCATCGCGTACCGCCGCATCATCATCATCAACTATGAATATCTCGGCGCGGCCGCTCATGTTGCAATGGGCAAAGTAAGGTGGAAAGTGGCACCCGGACCTTCATGCGGGTCAACCCAGAGCTGGCCGCCGTTTGCTTCGAGTAGCGAGCGGTTGATGGCAAGGCTCATGCCGACGTTATTTGGTTTTCTTGATCGAGTACATTCTCTGATCTGCCGAATGTAGTATTTCATCGACACTCCTTCGCTGGCCTGTCTCGGTCACACAACCTATCGATAATGATATGGGCCAGTTCTGCTCCCGGAACTTATTATTTGCAGCCGATTCGATTCTGGCGATCAAAGTCTGGCAGATTTGTTCGTTCGTATCGGAAAACAATAACACGAACTCATCCCCGCCGAACCGGGAAACTGTATCCTGCTTCCTTGAGCATTCCCTCAATATGTCTGCCATGGCACGAAGCGCCAAATCACCGCTATGATGCCCCTGGTTGTCATTTAATATCTTTAGTTTATCGATATCGATGAACAGCAGGGAATAAGGGGCACCGGAGCGCTCGCTGTGCAATCGCTCCGCTTCGAATCTTTCGAGAAACTCCAGGCGGTTGGCTAAATCCGTCATCGAATCCTTGCGCGAGTACTCTCTTTCTTTCCACAACTTGGCCACTATTCGGCCAAGAACCGTAAAAGTGATACCACGGGTAACGATGTTGATTGCAACTGCACTCAGGGGATAATGCGGCCAGACGACCGCTGCCTCGGTGGCGCTCCAGGCAATAGCAGATATAACACCAATCAAGGCCGGTATCCGGGTATCTGTTTTGAGTTGTGCGCGAAGCGCGCTCAGACGAGCCGCCTGAATCACCGGAAAACAATAGAAAACATCCAGAGAATAATAGAGTTCCGCAACTTTATAATCCAGGAAAGTGATGAGTGTGACTTCCGAGACAATCAGAAGGAGCTGAAAAAATGTGTTCCTGCTTGGTTCCATCAATCATCCAATATCAGAAAAGATTTTCCTCATACCCGGTGTGTGGCGGAATCGTAATTTATTGAGACGTTGCTGGCTGTACTTTATCAGATGCTGCAACAAATGGCTGAAGGGAAACGCGTCACGCAAAGCGAGGGTGCCGATTTTCAAGGCCAGATGCGGTTATGCGTAAAGCGAGGTGGTGCAGGATAGTGGCGTCCCCAA